>CAXTCQ010000258.1:0-1969 GCA_964242965.1 uncultured Calothrix sp.
CCCCCTCCCCCTTTGTCCCTCTTGATGGGACAATGAATGACGAATATATATAAATTAATTGAGCTTGTAGTCCAAAGTTAATTAACAGAATCAAAACGAATGTGGAAACGAATTGGTTTAATTTTGCTATTGGTTTTTAGTTTTAGCCTCAGTTACTCAAATATTGCCGTAGCGGCTGGACTCAAAAATTTCGCAGATACGACTGATGGCTATGAATTTGGCTATCCTACAGGTTGGGTGCAAGTACAGGTAAAAAATGGTCCCGATGTCGTGTTTCACGACATTATCGAGCCAAGCGAAAATATCTCTGTTATAGTTAGTCCGGTTCCAGAGGGTAAAACGCTGTCACAGTTAGGGACACCAGGGGAAGTTGGATATAAATTGGGCAAAAACGCTCTTGCACCCGAAGGTTCGAGTCGTACTGCTGAGTTAGTCAACGCTGCGGTACGCGAAGTCAATGGCAAACAATACTATCTGTTGGAGTATTTAATAAAACTCCCGAACAATCAAGAACGTCATAATCTTGCGAGTGTTTCAGTTAGTCGCGGCAAACTGTTTACTTTTAATGCCTCGATTCCCGAAAAACGCTGGTCGAGAGTCAAGCGAATTATTGAAGAAACAGCGAATTCGTTTTTAGTGTATTAAAGGGGAGTAGAGAGTAGGGAGTAGGGAGTAGGGAGGTGGGGGGAGATGGGGAAGTAGAGGAAGTGGGGAAAGCATTCTTGACTCCTTCTACTCCTTTGACAATAACTCTACTCCCTCTACTCCCCCACTACCTTCACTTAGTCAAATTTTTTTATGGGCATTCCAGAATTTATACTTGCTTCGGCTTCGCCTGCACGCCGCCGTTTGTTGCAAACTATTGGTATTGAGCCAGTAGTTTGTCCGAGTGACTTTGATGAGTCACAAATTCAACTCAGCGACCCAGCACAATTGGTACAAGTGCTTGCCCAAAGTAAAGCCGAAACTGTTGTTTCGCGGTTTGATTCGGCATTGATAATGGGTTGTGACTCCGTTTTGGCGGTCAATGGTGAAATTCATGGTAAACCTGCGAACGCTGCGGAAGCGATCGCTCGCTGGCAGGTTATGAACGGTAATACTGGCGAACTATATACAGGTCATGCGTTGATTGATACCGTCCAAAAGCGAGCTTTAGTCAAGTCACAAGTCACAAAAGTTTACTTTGCTCGAGTTAGTAACAGCGAAATCGAATCTTATGTTGCAACAGGTGAACCCCTCAAGTGCGCCGGTTGTTTTGCACTCGAAGGTAAAGGTAGCGTATTTGTCGAAAAAATCGAAGGCTGTCACAGCAATGTAATTGGATTAAGCTTACCGCTACTGCGACAAATGTTAGGGAAATTAGGCTATGAAGTGGCAGATTATTGGGGAAAGGGGTAAGGGGTAAGCGGGAAAGGATTCGGGGGAGAAAGGGGAAACAGAAGAGGTAAAGGTTAAGGAAAAAGTAATTAATTTATAACTCTTAACTCTTAACTCCTAACTCCTAACTCCCCCTACTCCCTACTTCCTACTTCCCACTGTAGTAAAAAGCGATTTCTTTTTCTTTAAGAGCAGCAAAACCTGCCGAAGCAAGCATTTTGTCGAGTTCGGCTTGAGAAATGTGTTTGGCACCAATTCGGACGATGCGCGATCGCATGGTATTCGATACACCACTGCGCTGACGGTTGCCTTCGAGTCCCATAACTTTGTGATACAGGTCTAATTTGACTTCAGGAATAGGAGTACCGTCAAAATCGATTCCGCTGGCGATCGCGTCATCGACAGCATCGGCACCCTTAGTTGTTTGGTTTGCTTGGTTCGTTTCAGCAGGCATGGCTATGTGTTTTGTCATTGGTTATACTGAATTTTACCAAGCAGTGTGACTGCATTGAAAAATATTGGGTGAAAGGGAGTAGGGAGTAGTGAGTAGTGAGTAGTGAGTAGTGAGTAGTGAGTAGTGAGTAGTGAGTAG
>CAXTCQ010000258.1:2069-11875 GCA_964242965.1 uncultured Calothrix sp.
GAGTAGTGAGTAGTGAGTAGTGAGTAGTGAGTAGTGAGTAGTGAGTAGTGAGTAGTGAGTAGAGGAAGAATAAATAATGTAATTTTCCCTATTTTTACTTCACTACTTTCCCTACTCCCCTTACTCCCCCCTACTCCCTACTCCCTACTTCCTCCACATCACTATTTTTCACTATGTACTTGTCACCTTTCGGGAATATGGTTTAATCTCAAACCAAAGGTGTAGCGATAGGTGGTGGTGCTATGTCCGATCCTGACGATCTAAATCAAGAAGACCGTGCTATCGAGAAAGCTCTGACCAATAAAATTATCGATGTCTACTTCGATAGTTCGGAAAGCTGGCTGCGAGCTATTTTACGAATGTGTTTCTTCTCATTGGTGCATATCGATGGACATTCTGTATTCGTTGTTGAATGTCCTAACCAAGCTGTGGCAAAACGCTTAAGCCGCAAGAAATACTCATTTCGGGGAATTGTATATTATTTAACTGACAATTTTTATGCTGGTAGTCGTTCGCTTTTTTGTTACCGGGAACCGAAGGATGGGCTATGGTATTGTTTTGATACCATAACGAATTCTTGGACGGCTTTAAGTAATCTAGAAGCACCAACAGCATCTTCCTCTGATAGTTAATTTGGAGTTAGGTTCTTTACTTTTTCCTAATAACTAAACCGCCAGCAAAAGCACCTAAGATTGTCCCCGTCCAAAGTCCTGTAGTTCCACCTTGCCACATTGCACCAGGTGCAATTGCCGTGGTGCATAATTCTTTAACACCCCAAATTTGGTTTTGGCATTTTTGGTTGTGTAGATTAAAGGCAATTTGCCAGCCTGCGTAGCCAGCAAAACAGCCTGATATCAGCGCGAAAAAACTACAAATCAAAACACGGTTTTTACTCATAATCAATAAATAAGTACTGGATAGCGAGTATTAGTGTTTTATTTTACCTACTCCCTACCCGATACTCCTTTGTCAACCTGTATTTCGCATTCCAGCAGCGATACCGTTGATAGTTAACAACGCACCGCGCAAAAGTTCGCCTTTGCTATAACGCGAGTGAATTACGCCGGATGTCGCAACGTTTTTGGATTGACGCAGGCGTTTAAGTAAGGAAACTTGAATAAATCCAAGCGGTACAATTGTCCCGTTGCGTAACTGGACGGAGCGTTGCAAAACTGGATCGCCATCGAGTAGGTTTCGGTGTCCGGTGATTTGTAAAACTAATTCGCGGGCAAGGTAGTATTCTTTAGCAATTTGCTCGAAGACTTTTTTGAACCTTTCTTGGTCTTCAGGGTCGGATAACTCTTGGACGTAATGCTGTGCCATTTGTATGTCCACTTTTGCTAAAGTCATTTCTGCTTTGGAAATAACCATTTTGAAAAACGGCCATTTAATGTAAAAGCATTGCAGCAGTTTGAGATATTCTTCGGGTTCTTCGTCCAAAAATTCCTTCAATGCCGTCCCCAAACCGTACCACGAGGGCAGTAAGATACGAGTTTGCGTCCAGCTAAATACCCAAGGAATTGCTCGCAGACCGCTTAAATCTTTTTTGCCAGAAGGACGGCGTGCCGGACGAGAACTAATTTGCAGCTGGCTAATTTCTTCGATCGGGGTACAGGAGTGGAAGAAATCGATAAAATCAGGTTCTTCGTAGATGAGAGCGCGGTAGTGGCTACGCGATCGCGCCGCTAATTCTTCCATGATTTCGTTCCAAGGTTCGATATCATCAAACCCGGTTCGTAACAAGCTGGCTTCGATTACGGCTGCGGTAATTGTTTCTAAGTTGTATAGTGCTAAGTCACGCAACGAATATTTTGAGGCCAGGACTTCGCCTTGTTCGGTAATCTTAATGCGTCCGTTTATACTATGCCCCGGTTGCGCCAAAATTGCCTCATGCGCTGGTCCGCCGCCACGTCCTACCGAACCTCCCCGACCGTGAAAAATGCGTAAACTAATACCAAACTTCTCAGCAATTTCCTGTAATGATTTTTGTGCTTTGTGAATTTCCCAATTACTGCTCAAAAATCCCGAATCTTTATTGCTATCAGAATACCCCAGCATGACTTCTTGGAGGTTGGGAGCAAGGGGAGAGGGGGGAGACAAATTACTTCCTTTTCCCCCTTTTCCCCCTTGTCCCCCTTGTCCCTCATTCTTCATCGCTGCATAACCGCCAGCTAATAAAGCACGGTAAAGTGGAAGTTCAAATAACTCGCGCATGACGCTACGCGATCGCAGTAAGTCTTCGACGGTTTCAAACAAAGGTACAACTAGAAGGCTACCAGTTGCTGTTCCTGGGTCGTAAAGTCCGGCTTCTTTTGCGAGTAGCAACACTTCGAGAACGTCGCTAACTTCACGGCACATGCTGATAATGTAAGTTTGACAGACGTTATAACCAAATTCCTGCTGAAGACTCCGCACGATGCGAAGCGTTAGGATAATATCGCTGGTTTTATCGGAAAATGGTAGCTCGGCTGGTATTAATGGACGACGGGTTTGCAGTTCGCTTGTTAACCACTCGACTCGTTCAAATTCAGACAAGTCGTTATAAGGTTGTTTGAGAATTCCTAAATATTCGACAATTTCGTCGATTGCATCGGAATGATGCGAAGATTCTTGACGAATATCCAGTTTTGTGAGGTGGAACCCGAAAATTTCAACTTGGGAAATCAGATTTTCAAGCTGTTGCGAAGTCAATCCGGTTTCGTTGAGGTTGCGTTGGATTAACCGCAATTCGGCTAAAAATTCTTCTCCAGTTAAATAAATGGGGGTTTTGTCATCTTTAAGAATTTCGCCTTTCTGTAATGCTAAATTGCGATCGCGTGTGTTTTCCAACCGCTTGAGGATATAGGAAAACTTTAATCGGTAAGGTTCTTGACGATACCGCAGTGCGAGTTCGTCGTAAATTTCACTTAGTTGCGATTGTTCGAGTTCCAACGATTCGAGTAAATCGGGTAATACATCACTCCACTGCATCGAGACACTCAGCAACTCGCGTAACTGCTTTACTGACTGGATATATTTCTCTAGAACTATATTGCGCTGGTAACAGGCAGTTTCCCAGGTAATGGCAGGCGTTACCGAAGGATTTCCATCTCGGTCGCCACCAACCCACGAACCGAATTTACAGAAGTCTTTTGTCGGTGGTTCCAACCAGGGGTATGTCTTATTTAATTCTTGCTTGAAACGTCTGTATAGATGAGGGATACCTTCAAACAAGACTTCTTGGAAATAATGCAGCGCGTAGTCTACTTCATCTAAAACCGAGGGTTTAAACTGGTGTAACTCGTCAGTACGCCACCACAAGCGGATTTCTTCGACTAATTGACTGCGTAGTTCTTCAATTTCCCAAGACAAACCACCGCTGGGAGTCACTCCACGTTTTTCCAATACATCAAGCTGTTGCAGTAATTGCACGACTCGACGCTGCTTACCGCGAATTGTATGGCGAACAATTTCGGTTGGGTGTGCGGTAAACACTAACTGCACATCCAAATGTGCTATCAATCGTTGAATCAGCTGCGATGGGACGTTGAGCTTGAATAAATGGGGAAACAATCCTGCAAATGTGCCCTTTTGCTTACTATTTGCAGAATGTTGCCAAGTTTTTGTTAACATTTCTGCACCCAGTCCGCTGTTAAGAACTAATTTTTCTGCGTCCTGCGGATGGATTAAATGCGGTATTTCTGCTTCTGTGGGCGCTTCTACCTCATACCGCATTAATTGCTGCCGTTGTTCGTAGTCTTGCTCAATAATGTTAATTAACTGGAAGTACAGCGCAAATGCTCTAGCAGCGCGGATTGCTTCGTTAATATTAAGTTGTTCTATCAACTTAAATACTGAAGAAGCTCCGTCTTGAGTTGCTTGCCCTTCTGGCGAACACAAATCGCGCAATTTATGCAATAAATCAACTGTATCCTGACCGCATTCTTGCTGGAGTACAGTTACCCACAATTCTTCCATGACTTGCAGGCGATGGTGTAAAAATAAATCGGAAGCTGGGTAGATATTCACAGCCGGAGCAAAAGAGTATAAAAGGGAACTCATAGCCTCTGATTTTTTAGAGCCGATTAATGTTTATTTTTCTGCTTTATTCTGATTTATGGTTAGTAAATACCCACAAATAATACACAGTACTAGGTTTTATTTTTAACCTTCTCGATTTTGATTGGGAAAATCGAGAATCGGCAAGCGATCGCCTCGAAACAATTCTTCACTAGCCTGTCCGATGGCGTTTAGGGTTTCAGTTGCGGTTTTTTGTGCTAAAACCAGCACAATCAGCGAGGTTGTACCCATTTGCAGGAGGATAGATTGAGGAATAGTCAACAAACCAAGATTTAATCCGGTTTGGGCAGAATCATTTGAGTTCTCAGGTGACATTGCGATTTTTTGGCTGTTGTAGGATCGAATTGAACAATAACGAAAACAATAAGCGAACTAGAACCAGCAATAACACAAAAACTACCTTTGCTGATTATGCATAGCCCAGAAAGTAATAAAAATGTAAAAACAATTGGATGATGTAATAATTCTATGGTTCTAGTTTACAGGGCAAAGGCAATTTTTCTTTGTAAACTGTCAATGGTCGGTGGTCAGTGTCAGTAGGCATAAGCTTGTAGATAATCAGCATTAATACCTATTGACCTCAAATAACCACCTACCTATACCAGCAGCTATCCACGACCGATTAATTATTAACGATTTCTCAATACTAGCTTTTTGTACAGTCATCCCATGAAAACAGTACTACCAGACCGCCAGAAAAATATAGTGCAGTGGGTTAGCCAAGCAACTGGTATCAACACTTTAGGCGTGAAAGTCCGTTTGCAGGGAAATGACCTACATATTTTGTGCGAATCGGTCGAATGTCCTCAACGTTGGCATACTTTGTCGGATTTGCTCAAAGCATTACAGCAAACTGACCTAGATGCGTTAAAAAATAACGAACACAACGAGCAACCTTCAATATATCAAGTTTTTGTCTACGGTCGGAAAAAAAGTAGTCCGAAACCTGAATGGTGTCACCGGGTTTATTTAAATCAACTCGACCGCCATCTCGAACAAGTTAATCAAGCTTTAATTCGGGATTCTGAACGGTCTAATCCCGGTGGGGCTTTGATTATTTCTAATGAAAGTTTGGCACGTCAAGGCGACCCTGATGCTTTAGCACGATATCTCAGCGAGACTCTCAGCACGTTAGGAGTTAGCGTCGAGGTCAAAGTCAAAAAACAGAAACCTGTAGATACAGCTAATAGTCGTCTGTGGATACTATGCCGATCTATTTACAGCCCCGACCCTTCTTTAATTGCCGAACCCATCGCCCAAAAACTTCGACATCTTAAGCTTTCCGGCTATCAAGATGCGGTGATTGCCACACAAGTTCAAGGCGAAACCAAGCCCGACTGGTTGCTAAGAATCGATTTGACACCTCCCGAAGTTATGCTCAAAGAATGGGCAAGGTGGGGGGATATTCAGGCGATCGCATTATATTTGAATGAAAAATTGAATGAATTACCCAACACCAAAATAAAAGTTACCACTTCGCTCAAAGAATCTACCCTGCATGTGTTTTGCGCGGCATCCGCTGTACCCGACCGTAAGTTGTGCATGGAAATCAGCACAGTCCTCGAAGCAATTGCCCCACAAGCTATTACCGCTGCCACTATCTACGGACAAGCCAAAGAAGAAGAACCTGCATGGATTGATTGGCTTTCGCTACCTGCTGGGCAGCATCCTCCTTTAGCAATATCTCCTTTGGAACTAGCTAGTTCTGCGGATGAACCTGCTATTATTTTTTTACTTGAGCGATTATTAAATCCCGATCTAAATTGGCGTTTGAAAACTGGCGGTATTCGCGTTCTTTTGCTCCGCAAAGGCGATTTGATGCACGTTATGTGCGATGCTCCCGTTTGCCCGACACGCAAACAAGTTGCAAGCAAAGTAACTCAATTACTACGGCAACTGCAAATTCCTGGAATCACAGGGGTGCGCGTTTACGGTCGTCGTGCCGGGAACAAAGAGCCGTTTTGGCATCATGGTGCTGACTTTCAAGTACGGCAACGTCTTGTTTCAGAACCAACGCCAGAATTTGCGGTCACGGATGCTTATGTTCGGGAGCTTTTACCTAGTGACTCGAACGAATCGGCATTACGTCCAGATTTAACAGTTGAAGAAGTTCAAACTTTCTTTACTCTCATCGCTCGAGATTGGGGTGCAACTGCCAAAAAGTCTCTGTTGGGAACTCAACTGTTTATGGAAATCGGTCAGCCATCGGAACGTACTTCCCAGACACGAGGGCGTTTGGTTGCTTGGATTTGGGGAACTTTAGGGTTGTTGCTCGCGCTTCAAACCGATTGGATATTAAATCGCTTCGTTTCGCGTCCTCATGTGACATCGACAATAGTCGGCAGCGCTACTAATACGAATGCAAGTGATTCGACGGCAATTGCTACTAACAATTCCCAGCAAACGGCGAATGATACGTTTAATGCTTCGGCATTTACGCAAACAAATGGTAATAATTTAACAGGGGGTAAAGCTACCGCGACAGCAATTCTTCTAGCTGCACGAGCGCAAACACCGACATTTAATGCTCGCCAACTTGACGAGCAGTTGGCACTTTACAAGCAGCGGTTGCAAAAAATCGGCAAACCTCCCGATGTGATGATAATTGGTTCTTCCCGCGCTTTGCGAGGAATCGATCCGGTTGCCCTTTCCAAAGCTTTAGCAACTCAGGGTTATCGAAACATTGATGTATTTAACTTTGGTATAAATGGTGCCACAGTTCAAGTTGTTGATTTTACCCTTCGTAAAGTTCTTCAACCTTCGGAACTACCGAAATTGGTGATTTGGGCAGATGGTGCCCGTGCTTTTAACAGCGGACGCGAGGATATGACCTATAGCGCGATCGCAGCTTCTCCAGGTTATAAACAAGCGAATGAAAGGTATATTGCTCGAGGGAATGCACCAGATACAGATAAAAATACCAAATCCAAAGACGAAAATAACGAAAATAGTAACCACTCCGAAACCAGCTATGAAGCAGTCAATAAGTGGTTAAATCAGAATTTAGCTAGTTTATCAGGCACTTACCAGCACCGCGACCAACTCAAAAGCTTAATAAATCAGCAATTAAAAACTTTACCGATGATGAAAGGGGATGCTCAAGCATCTAATACAAAAACGAATTCCACCGACCTCGAAGAAACTGCTACCCAATCAGTTGATTTTGATGGCTTCTTACCATTATCAATTCGTTTTGACCCCGTTACTTACTATCAAAAGCATCCAAAAGTTGGTGGAAACTACGATAACGACTATAAATTGTTTCAACTCGCTGGGGATCAAGATGCGGCACTTCAAAATATCCTCAAGTTCGCCCAATTGCAAAAAATTTCCCTCGTATTTGTGAATATGCCACTTACATCTGAATATTTAGACCCGATTCGCGCCAAACATGAACAAGAATTTCAACAGTATATGCTGCAAATAGCCGCCGAACGTCCTAACTTTGTCTTCCGCGATTTAAGTTTACTTTATCCCCAACAAAATAACTTTTTCTCTGACCCCAGCCACCTAAACCGTTACGGTGCATACGAAGTTTCTAACAAACTTGCTAAAGACTTAATGATTCCTTGGAGTAACAAAAAAGTCTTAAATTCTAATTCCTGAATCGCACTCTCTATTTGTCTTTGTCTGCGTTCTCTGTGTCCGATCTGGCTGAATAAATTATTTATGACCACGGAGACGCAGAGAACACAGAGGGGTATAGGTTAAAGAGGTATTTTATTTAATATTTTTCTTAAAATTAGCAGCAATACTTAAAACTCCTACTCCCATCCAGAAAGAAATTATAGGCAATTTTATAGCGTCAGGGAATAACTCCTAACTCTACGCCTGTCAGTGTAATGCATCAATAAAAATTCTTACTTTGTGTCCTTTGTGGTTCAAAAAGAAGTTTTTTAACCACAAAGGACACAAAGGACACAAAGGGAAGAAAAAACTAGACGTTTTAGACCAGTTTTTACCTACCAAGACGCGGGGTACTTCTAACTCCTAACTCCTAACTCCTAACTCCTAACTCCTAACTCCTAACTCCTAACTATTTCTAAATGAATTTTATATCAATTTTATACGGCTTTTTTTTATTAAGTGTTTTAGGTATTTATTGGTCGGTTGGAAACACGCAATTACGGCTATGGACGCTTTTAGTTGCCAGTGTAGTTTTTTATATATCATACCAAGCACAATATATTCTGCTTTTATTTGCTCTCGTTTTTCTTAATTACCGTTTGGGAATAGAAATTGGTCAAAACACTTCTCCAGGACACGACCGAGACTGGCAAATTTCTAATGAGGAGTGGCAATATGCTCAATCTGACTGGAATCGCCGCCGACTTGCGCTTTTATGGATAGGTATTGTTTTAAATATATTTTTACTATTTGGATTCAAATATTTCACACCTCTATTAAAATTTTTCTTACCGCAAGCCACAATTAGTGGTTTGGGTTTGGATACATTCAAAGTCGTTGCTCCGTTAGGAATTTCTTACTTTACTTTTGAATCTATTGCCTATTTAGTCGATATCTATCGTGGCGCTCCTGCAAGTGGAAATTTTGTTAATTTTGCTGCCTATAAATTATTCTTTGCCAAAGTTACCTCTGGTCCTATCACTCGCTTCAATCGCTTGGCAAATCAATTTAATAATATTAAATTTCCCACAGCCGAAATATTTACAGAAGCGCTATGGTTAATTGCACGGGGGACTGTCAAAAAAGGTTTACTTGCGGATAATCTCGGTATTTTTGTTGATATCTGTTTTGGCAACCTGCAACGCGCTGGCAGTACGGACTTATGGCTGGCAACCACTGCTTACGGGTTGCAACTTTATTTGGATTTTAGCGGTTACGTCGATATTGCTCGCGGGACTGCCTTGCTATTTGGTTTAATATTGCCAGAAAACTTTGATGCTCCCTACTTCAGTACTAGTATTGCTGATTTTTGGCGACGCTGGCATATGACTTTGGGAGATTGGCTGCGAAATTATTTATATTTTCCTTTAGGTGGTTCGCGTGTCGATAAGATGCGTACCTGTGTGAACTTAATGATTGTCATGGTTGTATGCGGCATCTGGCATGGTGCTACCTTGGGTTTTATTGTTTGGGGTATGCTGCATGGTTTGGCTTTAGTAGTGCATCGACTTGTTGATGAAGCTTGCGATCGCATTGAACCACTCGAAAATTTTTGGCAAACTCCTATTGGTATTGTATCGGCTTGGCTGCTCACCCAACTCATGGTTTTCACCTCCTGGATTTGGTTCCGCTTGCCCAACCTCCAAGACTCGTGGTTAGCTTTTAGCCATCTTTGGGGTCATTCTGCCGATGCTCAATTTTCCCAACTTGTCTATGTCGAAGCTATCAAAATTAGTCAATCCCAAGTTGGGATATTACTCGGTGCGATCGCAACAGTCATGTCGGTTGCATACTTTTTCACCCACAGGCTCAAATTACAATTTAACTGGCCTCTCAAACTTCTTTTCGTCCCCTTATGCTTCTACGCTGTCTGGCTACTCGCTCCCGAAGGTAGCCTACCATTCATCTACTTCGAGTATTAGCGTCCGAATCTACATAAGTAAAACTCATCACAAACTTCAGATAATTAAATATGAGTAATTACCTATATTCCGTGAAATCATGTAAAGTAGTTGGTATGGAGAAGTTAAGTTTTCTCCATTTATATTCACATAACTTCGCACTTATAAAACAATGACCGCAACCTTACAACGCCGCGAAAGCGCCAACGTATGGGAACG
>CAXTCQ010000259.1:0-11871 GCA_964242965.1 uncultured Calothrix sp.
TCCCAAGACTGTACGGGCGGGTGTGCGCGGTATCTCGTGAGAAAAGTGTGGATTCTTCGTTCACCCGCCCGTACAGTCTTGGGAAGCATGGAGTTTTTGCGTTGGGAGTTATTAATTAATATTTTTGCTCCCTACACTCACACAGAATGGTAAATAATTCCCAATTTCCACTGCACTATGGTAATATAAGAAGCTGCTGCATTAGTTCAAAGATTGACTGTATTATGGCTCTGACGCAACAGCGAAAGCAAGAACTCATCACACAATATCAAGTTCACGAAACCGATACTGGCTCATCCGATGTCCAAGTAGCGATGTTGACGGCTCGTATAAACCGTCTTAGCGAACACCTTCAAACCAATAAGAAAGACCATTCTTCCCGTCGTGGTTTGTTGAAAATTATCGGTCAGCGTAAGCGTCTTTTGGCGTATATCCAAAGCGAAGACCGCGCTCGTTATCAAGCCTTAATTGCCCGTCTGGGTATTCGTGGATAAAAAAAGTTACGCTTATGTCTGCCGAATCCGAACGCAAGAATTTGCCGTTTGAACCAAACAAAAAGCGCATTAAAAATGCGAAAGCTACTAAACAACCTGTCGAAAAGCCAGAACCTGTAAATAAGGAGAAAAAAGTTCCTTATACCAAGCAGGAGATGGCTGTTCCTAAAGTTGTCAGCGATCGCATGGTCCGCAGAGTCGTCGGCTTCTGCGGTATCCCCACAGTACTTGGTATTAGCACCCTAGTTGCTAGCTATTTGCTGATTGTATTTGCCAACATCAAACTCCCTTCCATTGCCGTTTTGCTAGCAAATCTCGGTTTTTTTGGTTTGGGAGTTTTGGGAATAACCTATGGTGTTCTTTCTGCTTCGTGGGATATTGACCGACCCGGAACTTTACTTGGGTGGGGTGAATTTACTGTTAACTTCGGACGAATGGTAGAAGCTTGGCGGGCAACGAGGCAAAAAAAAGTATAATTTCTAATGCTCGGATATCGAAGATTATTAAAATTTAGGTATCGAGCAGATACTTAAAAATGTTGAAGTTTTGATATTTAAACTTCAACATTGTTACCAATTGAAAAAAAATATAAACCTTTTTTATTAAAACCAATATTTTCGCTGAAAGTTTAGTAATATATTTTCTCGTGCTAGTGGTGCGTTTCATTAATTGTGACAATTAGTGAGGGTCAGATGATAAAACCAACCACTAGTTTTTCGGCTGCTAGCAATGATTAAAATTCATTAAAAGCAAGAAGTCAGGACGGAATAATCATAATTAAAAATGTTGGCTGAGATTATTGACCCGTTATAAACATCTCAGTAATTTCCGTTTCCTTGTATTATTAGTGGATGATTGCTTTGTGTAAATCTGATTAAGAATCAAAATAAATTATCAGGGAAATTTAGATGATAGTAGTAATGAAAGTTGGCTCCCCAGAATTGGAAATCAGCCGCGTCAACGACGAACTCAAAACCAGTTGGGGACTGACACCCGAAAAAATCGTTGGTAAACACAAAGTTGTAATTGGTTTAGTTGGTGAAACTGCTGTTTTAGACCCATTACAAATTAAAGAAATTAGTCCTTGGATTGAGCAAGTATTGCGAGTTGAAGAACCTTACAAACGTGCTAGTCGTCAGTACCGACAAGGTGAGCCATCTGAGGTAATTGTCAATACTCCTTCAGGAGCAATTATTATCGGCGAAAATCATCCCCTAACTGTCGTTGCTGGTCCCTGCTCGGTTGAAAATGAAGAAATGATTGTCGAGACAGCAATGCGCGTCAAGGCAGCAGGGGCGCATTTTCTGCGTGGTGGTGCATACAAACCTCGGACTTCCCCTTACGCTTTCCAAGGACACGGTGAAAGTGCGTTAGAATTGCTTGCAGCTGCACGCAAAGCCAGCGGACTCGGTATTATTACGGAAGTAATGGATGCCGCCGATTTGGATAAAATCGTTGAAGTTGCCGATGTTATCCAAGTGGGAGCTAGAAACATGCAGAATTTCTCGCTACTCAAAAAAGTTGGAGCGCAACCCAAACCAGTATTATTGAAGCGGGGAATGGCAGCAACCATTGAAGATTGGTTAATGGCAGCCGAGTATATTTTGGCATCCGGAAATCCGAACGTAATTTTATGCGAACGCGGTATTCGTACCTTTGACCGTCAGTATACCCGCAATACATTAGATTTATCCGTAGTGCCTGTATTGCGGAAGCTAACACACTTACCGATTATGATTGACCCCAGTCACGGTACGGGTTGGTCGGACTATGTACCATCGATGGCAATGGCTGCGATCGCAGCTGGAACCGACTCGTTAATGATTGAAGTTCACCCTAACCCCAAAAAAGCCCTATCCGACGGACCTCAATCGCTAACACCAGAAGCATTTGACCGCTTAATGCAAGAACTCGCAGTCATCGGTAAAGCTATGGGACGGTGGCAACAACCAGTTGTTGCAGCAGTTTAATAAAAAGTTGGGAGTTGAAAGTTAGGAGTTAGGAGTTAAGAGTTAAGAGTTGTTGTGTTATAAGTTATTCAAATTTACAACTTATAACTTTACTAAGTTAGAAGAATTTGAATTTATTACTTCTAACTATTTCTTAACTCCTAACTCAATAAGAGACGCGTTCGCTGAAAGCCTTCCCGCAGGGTAATTTCGCGTCTCTACATGGACTAACTCCTAACTCCTAACTCCTAACTATTTCTTAACTCCTAACTCCTAACTCCTAACTCTTAACTCTTAACTTTTATCTTCTTCGACCGCTACCAAAACCAGTGCTGCGACGACTTGGTGAAGAACGTCCACCACTACCAAAACCACTGCCCGAATTCCGTCTTACCGAACTCGAATTACCCGAAGGTCGCAGAGTGCTACCACCATAACCCGAACCCGTCGGACGGCTACCCGTATTGGTACGCGGTAGATTTGTTCTTACAGTTGGATTGTTTGGATAATTTCTTCGTAGGTTTCCACTAGTGCGAAATGCAGTCCGGTTTCGTACCGCAGCAGGAGGCGCATTATAACGGCTTTGATAGCTCGAAACTGCATCGCCATAACTCCGACCGTAGCCACCATATCCAGTAATTAACCCTGCACCAGGTTGATACACTGGCGGTACGTAGTATTGCGGTCTAAATAGCAAACTACCAATGGCTTGACCTGCAACCCCACCCGCGACCGCACCTGCAAAGGGTGCCCAAAAACCATTTTCACGACGAACTACAACCTGCTCCTGTTGACCAGTTTGAGGATTATTGCGCGTCTCGGTGACATTGTGAACGTATTCGACTTTAAAATCTGGAGTTAGATATAAAGCAGGCTGTCCGTTTTCTACCTTAAGGTAACTCTTCTTCCCTTGTTTAACTTCATCATCGGTTAGCCGCGCCAATTGTAAATTTTCGGTTCTAAAATTAGATGGCGTACTATTGAGTAACATTAGCGCATACTCGCCGCTTCCATCGTCATAAGTAGCCTGTTGTACTTCGTACTGACCGTCAGCTAATTTCACGGAATTGGCTGTCTGGTTAACATTTCTGGCTTGTGGTGTTGCTTGTGGAGTAGTCTGACTAACTCCACCACCACAACCAATAGTTGTTAAAGACAAACTCAGTGCTAAAAAAACAACTGTAAATTTACGCAAAACTTTCATGAGCATTTTACTGTTATCCCATCTACGAGCTTAACAACTTCTACTATTTTCTGGGGGTACGGCATACCCAACCATTTTTTGTCAGTTGACAGTTGACTAATGACCTTATAGCGGAATTAGCTCCGGATAATGCTGCAATAATTGATCGCTAGTCAGTTCATCACCCAACTGTGCGGGTGAAAAATGTACTTGTACAGCCCTTAATTTATGTTTGTAATGCAAATTGATTAAGGCTTTTAAACCTTCCTTGAGTGCTTGAATATTCGACAAGTCTGATTCTAATTCTGGCACTTCTCCCTCATAAGCTGCTGTTAGCATCACAATAACATTGCGGGTTACAGGTACTGACAGTTGATTGGAAACATTCGTCGAATCAAAATCGGGTTCGCTAAGGTAACGTTGGGCAGAATCGGTAAATAATTCATTTACATAATCTCCAGCTTCCCCCTCACTCCAAAATACATCACCTTCATTGGCTGCGGATGTCCAATATTCGTCGTATTGCAGTAAGCTTTGGCAAACCGTGACTAACGATTCTCCCAAAGCTTCCAAATCGTCTTCGGTATCCATTGCCTCTCGTGCAGATCTATTTAATACACCTAAAATGGGGGCAACATCAGACCCCGCCAAATGTATGAATAAGCGGCAGACTACGTAACGAGT
This sequence comes from uncultured Calothrix sp., assembly GCA_964242965.1. Taxonomy (GTDB): domain Bacteria; phylum Cyanobacteriota; class Cyanobacteriia; order Cyanobacteriales; family Nostocaceae; genus JANNFJ01. Next base: position 4,311 of record CAXTCQ010000259.1, read on the forward strand.
CTTACCCATCATTCGATTGAACATAATTACCCTCCTTAAAGATGTTACTTACTAGTAATTAGCGTAAGATTGAGGAACCATTAGGTCTGCTTCATTAATTCTCACATGTCGCAAGGGTCAGATCCCCGACTTCTTTAAGAAGTCGGAGATCTTGTAACACCGGAACTTATGAAACGAACTACTAGGAAGTCGCAGAGCTAATTTCTTCCCTTTCCCCTTACCCTTTCCCCCTTTCCCCTCTTATTACTCATACCCATTACCTATTATCCATTGATTCTTGACAACTAACTAATGACTGATATAGTGGAAACCTTTTACAAAATCAATAACTGAACTAACAGAAAAAGGTGTATGTCCAGCAGTACCCTCGTAGCTATCTTCATAAATATCGTTAATGTCCGACCGATTTATTAATCGCTTACCAAAATTGGGATGTTCGTACACGATTAAATTTTGGGCACTGGAATTAGTCAAAATTGTTTGCGTTGGTGCTTGAAAAAAATTTAGCCTTGCTGCTAATGCTAATATTTTTTTTTGTCTAATCGTCGAAGCATGTTGTAAGGCTTCTTCAAGCTGCTGGCTAAATCTTTGGATACGATGAAACGGCACAGAGGCATTATTAGAAGTATCATCACCTTTCATGATTTCCACTGCTGTCATCAAGTTATGTTGGGTACTTCTATCATCTTTAAATGGCAATATGGCAATACAAGCTGTAGGAAATAATGCTTCATCGTCATCAAGTCGAAAAGTAAAAATTGTACGTCGCCGCCCGATTTCCATACTCGGAGGTTGATTAAGTTGCTGATATTGTTGAGTAATTTGATAATAAGCACCAGCAGTGGCAAAGTTAGCTTCGTGGTCTAAGGGTTTATCAACAATAATTCGGATAGTAGGTGGAGTGGCATTGAAGAAATCGCGTGAGTCTTCCGAGGTGAAATATTGGATGATAGATGAATCACCTGTAGGGCTAAGGTCAACCCATTCGCAGGTAATACCGTCAGTTTTTAAACCAAATCTCGAAGTATCATATAATTTTGCTCCTGTCAAGGTTGCACCTGTAAGGTCCGCACCAACCCATTCGGCTTTGATTAATTTAGCTTGGGTTAAATTAGCATGAACAAAGCTAGTATTAACTAAATTTGCATTACTCAGGTTTGCACCGCTTAAATTAGCTCCGCTCAATTTTGCACCGCTTAAATCAGCCCAACGCAAATTTGCACCGCTTAAATCAGCCCAGCGCAAATTTGCACCTGTTAAATTGACTCCGCTAAGGTTAGCGCGACTCAAGTTAGCTTGTTTGAGTTCAGTATTGCGGAGGTTAGCCCCGCTTAAGTCGGTACGATCTAGATCGGTGCTAGTTAAATTTGCCTGTTCTAAGTTTGCTCCTGTTAAAAAGGCACCTTTGAGAATAGCTTCACTCAAATTAGCTTGGCGAAGATTGGCTTGGCGAAGTGTAGCTTCGCGCAGGTCGGCATTTTTAAGGTTTGCTTGCACCAAATTAGCGCGACTGAGGTCAGCGCGGATTAACTCAGCGCGGATAAGGGAGGCTTTGTAGAGTATGGCACGACTGAGGTCAGCTCGAATCAAATTTGCGACATTGAGACTAGCACCTTTGAGGTCAGCGTCAATTAAATGGGCACCGCTGAGTCTGGCAACATTCAACTTGGCATATTTCAAATTGGCGTTGTTGAGATTTGCACCACTAAGGTTGATTACACTCAAGTTAGCTTGGCTGAGATTGACACCACTGAGTTTTGCACCATTTAGATTTGCTTCAGCGAGGTCAACACCGCTAAAATCTCGAACTCCAGCAGCGTATTTTTCTAGAAATTCCTCTACCTTCATGCTTTGCTACCCCTGATTTACCAACTTGAAGTGTTGGTGAAAAATATAGAAATTATTTGTAATCGAGAATCTTAAAAACACAGATGAATATCGGTATTGTCGGACTTGGACTAATTGGTGGCTCCTTGGGTTTAGATTTGCGATCGCACGGTCATCATATCTTGGGTGTAAGTCGCCGCGAATCAACCTGTAACAGAGCGATTGCCCTTGGTTGTGTTGATGCAGCATCAGTTGATATCAATTTGCTTGCTCGAGCCGAGGTTGTATTTATTTGTACACCTCTAGGGCTTATTGTGCCCACAGTTGAGCAATTGATAACTATCCTGCCTGTAACTGCGGTAATTACTGATGTTGGTTCAGTAAAAACATCGATAGTTGAAGCTGTTTCTCCACTTTGGCATAACTTTATCGGCGGTCATCCAATGGCAGGAACTGCTGACAGTGGCATCGATGCGGCGTTGCGAAATTTATTTGTTCAAAGACCTTATGTATTAACTCCAACATCTACAACACCAAAATCGGCAATTACGATTGTTGAGGAATTAGTTCGGCAACTTGGGTCGAATCTTTACTATTGCAACCCGGAACAACACGACCGCGCTGTAAGTTGGATTTCCCATTTACCCGTAATGGTCAGCGCGAACTTGATTGCAGCATGTATGGGTGAAACCGACCCGGAGGTTTTACAATTAGCCCAAAATCTTGCAAGTTCGGGTTTCCGCGACACTAGTAGGGTCGGTGGGGGCAATCCCGAATTGGGCGTGATGATGGCAAAATATAACCGCGATGCTTTGTTGAATTCGTTGCAACAATATCGGGATAATTTGGATGAGTTAATTAATTTAATTGAACAAGAGAACTGGGTAAAATTAGAAGATAAGTTGCAGAAAAATAAGCAGATTCGCCCGAATTTTCTTAGCAAATAGAGCAATCGCCTGAAGAAGAAAGAAGGCTGTAGGTTGGGTGAAGCGTAGCGTAACCCAACATTAAATGTCGTTTCCAACCCTTTTGATAGAAGAAGGAAGGCTGTAGCTGTAGGTTGGGTGAAGCGTAGCGGAGGCTGTTGGCGAAACATTTCGTTATATTTAAAACGTCGGAAAATCAATGGTCTTAAAAACGTTGGGTTCCGCTACGCTCCAACGCCACATGCTATAACCGGGGGAACCCCGGCTTCCTTTGTGGCTCCCCAACCTACGCAATAATAAACTTTTTCATTGTTAAGATGTATTTCGCCAACAGCATCCGTAGCGTAACCCAACATTAAATGCCGTTTCCAACCCTTTTGATAGTGACGTATACTTACTATGAATGACTCAATTAACCAAAATAGTAAATTCTGGTTAATTCCAGAGTTCAATAACTTAGAGTTATTTCGAGCAAAGGGAATCCACCACACTTATACTCGTCACTCTCACCCAGGTTATTCGATAGGTATTATTGAGGATGGGGTAGGTGCCCCATATGCGGCTGGTTTTTGCTGCATGGCCAAAGCAGATAGCAGAGGAAACCCCACAATTACCCCAGCCGCAACAATTATTAAACTTCTCCAATATTTGCGCGGTGGAAAAGGTTGACGAGTCACTCGTAAAACCACCATTGCCAAAAAAGCAGCAACTACAGCACGTCCCAAACCGACAAAAGTCGGGTCAAATATGACATAGTAAAGCCACAATGCCAGCTACAAAGACAGTCGCAATCATCGGCTTATTTTTTAGATAAGGAATTAGCATACCAATAATTGTAACTGACATTGCAAAATCTAAACCCCAGTTAGCAACATCAGGAATCAGATGACCTAAAGTTAGCCCAGCTAAAGTGCAAAGCAGCCAATTTATATACATAAAAGAAGCCGCACCCAAGTGATACCAATGTTTGTGAGGAGAATTATCAGTTTGATTGTAGCGTGCAACTGCAACTGCAAAAGCTTCATCTGTCAGCGAAAATCCCAGAGTTAATTTCCAAGCTTGAGGCAAGTGTTGAACGAAAGGAACTAAGCTGACTGCGTAGAGTAGATGTCGCAAATTTACTATAAACGTAGTCAAAATAATTAATGGTAAAGCTGTGCCAGCAGCAAGTAAACCTAAAGCAATAAATTGGGACGAACCAGCAAAAACAAAAATAGACATTGCTATCGTACCAGCAAAAGAAAGACCGCTTGCTTTTGCTAATGTACCAAAAATAATTCCAAAAGGAATTGCCCCTATAATTAAGGGTATAATTCCTCTACAACCTGCTAAAAATTCAGATTTGGGAGATGTTTCGATAACTTGATTGCGATTTATATTCATTACATATCTGAAGAAAACAGTTAATGCTATTTCGATAATTATATTGATGCAAATATATGGGGAAGGGTGGGGAGACCCCGCCCCTACAAACAATTTATATGTATCCTAATTTTGGTGAAATAGCTAATAATCAATTACTCCTAGCATAGGTAAATCGCCTTAAGCTGTCTTGTATGTTTTTTAAGTGCTAATCGCTGGCTTTTGCAAAAGCTAACCGCAAACCTAAAGCAATTAAGACTGCACCAGTAATTCTTTCTAGCCAATGTGAAATTGATTGGAGAGTGTTTTTAACTATTGGTTCCGAAATCAAAACAGCAATTAGCGTGTACCAAACTAGTGCTAGAAATACAATCGTTGCCCCATATAATGCTTGCGCTGTCAAGAGTGTTCCCGGACGAATTATTTGAGTAAATAAAGCTAGAAAAAATAAGGTTGTTTTTGGATTTAGTACGCTCTATTAGGGTAAGTCTTGTACGTTTTTGCATCTAGTCAACAGTTCATATCGAAGATATAGTGGCATAATTTGTAAGGGCACAGCATTGCTGTGCCCTTACAAATTATTTATATGTCACAATCAACACCTGAAACAGTATAAACACTTGTTTAACGGTTATTTAAAAAGCGATAAGCGTTCGCGCAGCGTGTCCCCTTGGGACTTAGTTTAACGCCAAGGGCGTATCGCAACGAAGCACTAAACGTTAAGTCGGTTCCAATAGCCCCATTCATTTTAATAAAGCTAGAAAATTTCTTGGATGGTCACCTAAGCATTTAGCAGTTATTGACTGGCTTAAAGAAGCATAAAAGTCATAACTTCTTCTGTCAAAACTATTGTTTTGTACTTACTCTTCTTGATTTTCAGATAGCGCTGTTTGTAATTGTTGAACTACATCAAGGGTTAAACCAGTAAATTCTACAATTAATTCAACTGAAACCCCTTTTTCGAGCATATTAATAGCTATTTCTCTTGCAGTTTCTTCCTTACCTTCTTGTTTACCTTCTTGTTTACCTTCTTGTTTACCTTCTTGTTTACCTTCTTGTTTGATTGATTGGTAAATGACTGACTCGCGCATAATATCTCTCCTTAGTAAACGCATAATAACTTCTTCTTCTAATACTAGCCCAGCTAAAATAGCAGCTGATGCCGTTACATTACTTTGCGTTCTTCGGTCGCTAATGCTATCAATCTGGGCTGCAACTGATTGCAAAATGTTATCTTTATTACTAGTATCACTTAAAACAGCAAAGGGAAGCAAGCCTGGATTGTTCATAAATAAATTGCTCGGCTGTTCCCAAAGACGGATGACTTGGAAACGATGGGTTGTCTCTTCTAAGGTGAATTTAGTTGTCTTAACGAGTTTTAAATGCTTTGGAGTATTTACCTTTTGTAGATAAACTACTATTTGCCGCATACGTTTATGGGGAAAACGACGATACCCGCGCAAACGATAATCAGCCATGCGAAAAGGGATATCTTCATCGGGTTGAGTTTGAAACTCAATGTGAAGGATTAGTTCATCGGATTGCAGCAGTATCAGAGCATCCGCACGGATTGGTTCGAGTGAAAGTTCTTTTGGACTCAATTTGGTGAGAGTTATTGGTTCACCTAATAACCAAGTTGCGAAATCATTGGAAAAATTTTCAGCTAAAAACTTACAAGTGTTATCGAACATGAAATTGCTACTAATTACAGCTAACCTACTGCAAACCCAGTATATTGTCTCACTAAAGGTTCATGAAATGCCAAAACAATATCTGACTTTGGCACACCCAACTTCACTAACTAATCGGCAATTCCAATCTCTGTACCATCATGGTGTATCCAAATCTTGTCACCTTTAATGCCCTTTGGCAAAAAAATCAGCACCTTAGCGCAAATAACTAGCCCCATTCACATCGACAATATTACCAGTCAAAAATTCCGAACCTTCGGAAGCTAAAAACATTACTGTATGCGCTACTTCCTCCGGACGTGCAACTCGATTTAATGGACTTTGCTGCCGAATCCCCTCACCCATAGGACTATCTAAAACGGTACGGGACATATCGGTTTCCACGTACCCGGGCGCTACGGCAGTTACAAAAATATTATGTGGTGCTAGATATTGAGCTAGTGACTGACTTAAAGCATTGAGGGCAGCTTTACTCGCTCCATAAGCTGTTGCTGTTGGTTCGCCGCGAAACGCACCGCGAGAAGTCACGTTAATAATCCGCCCACTGCGTCGGGGTATCATGTATCGAGCAACACAATAAGATAAATTTGCGGCTCCTAGCAAGTTGATATTAATAGTTTGCTGCCAAATACTTTGCCAATCTTGATAGCTGGTTTGATTGAGGGGATGCTCTTGATAGATACCAGCGTTGTTGACCAAAATATCAATTTTTCCAAACTCAGCAATGGTATTTGTTACCATTTCCTCAACTGCTATCGGATTAGCGAGGTCTGCTGCGATCGCAATATGTCCTGCGCCAGCTAAAGAATCCCGCACATCCTCCGCAGAGTGACGCTGCTGGTGATAATGAACAGCTAGACGCGCACCCCCTGCTGCAAATGAAGATGCGATCGCACTGCCAATACCCCGTGAAGCACCCGTAACTAGTACCGTTTTTTGTTGAAAATCAAAATTAATCATTTTCTGGGAGTATGGAGTAGGGAGTAGGGAGTGGGGAAGATAGGGAGAATAGGAGAAATATTACATATAAAAGTTATCTTCACTACCCCTACTGCCTACTCCCTAATCCCTACTCCCTTCTTAATTAAAATCTTAAACCAACACCACCTTGTAACGACAGCGCCGTACCCCCACCATTCCGATATGCATCAAACGCAATAATCGCATTACCAAAAATCACGGTATTGCTATTGGGAACAACATAATCAATCCCAGGTTGAAGTGCAAAGCTAATTTTATTACCGACTGGCGAGGCATCATCACCACCAGCTAGAACTAGTCCAGCCCCTAAATAAGCGTCAGTTTGCCAGTTGATGGGAACATCGTAAGAAACAGTTGGTACAACCGCTGTACTTTGACCGACCAAAGCTTGGGCACGAAATGATATAGGTGCTTCCAAAAGCTTATAACGAGCAGCTAAAACACCGCCAATTTGCGCTCCATCAGAAAGACCAACAGTCGGACCAACACCGACATAACTACCATAAGCTACTTGTGCCTGTGCTGGTTTAGTAAATTGCGAAAAACTTAAAATTGAACCAGTTAATACTATCGATGCAAAATATTTCATCAAATATTTCATTACCCAACTCCTCACATAATGAATTTGAACTTGAGAGGAGTAGAGAGTAGAGAGTGGGGAAGTGGGGGAGTTGGGGAGTGGGGAGAATGGAGGCAAGGTGGACAAAGGCAAATTTCTTCCTTGTCTCCCTTGTCTCCCTTGTCTCCCTTGTCTCCCTTGTCTCCCTTGTCTCC
>CAXTCQ010000260.1:0-11852 GCA_964242965.1 uncultured Calothrix sp.
ATGCTCCGCAGGAGCGGTCTACGACCATCGCGTAGCGTCTCAATAGCGAGAATCGCGCTTTTTGTGGACTTGTCAGTTTGCATTACCATGTCTGAGTTGAAGTTTGCTATTCACAAGAATGTTTATTTGTAAATTGTTAGGTTTCAGAAGTAATCCTTACCAATAGAATTCATAATTTTTTTAAGCAAAATACCTTAACTGCCTGTAATTCCAACATTATGGCTTGTGACTAAATTGAGAGCAAATATTATTTTTTGTCAAAGTAATAAACAAAGGTTATCGATAACTCAACTACTGGTCTGAAAAATGAATATTGACGAGAGAAATATCATCGATTTCAATGTCGTATGTTGCTAATCGAGTTCTTAAGGTTTTATCAACTCCAGCTTTTACCTCTCCTCTGGTCGTAATAATTTCTTCAGCAGTATAGTTTGCCATTACTGCTTTGAGAACTTCTTTTACTGCTGGGTTAATAATGCGGTGAACAATAGCTTCCTGATTCCCCACCCGTTGGAAAATTATGTTAGTTTTTTCCGGGTTGATATGCCAATTCAACGCGACATCTGTATAAACATTTTGTAAGTCACGAGAGGAAGCTTCTGTAGAAATCTCCTGATTTTGTACTCGTACACTTAGCTTTTCAACCGTGTTGACAATCGGGATAATCGGGTGAATTCCTTCACTGAGAATCTCTGGTTGTACCTCGCCAAATTTCATTAATACTCCCCGTTGCCCAGCATTTACAATCGAGAAAAAGCTACAGATAATAGTCAAAGCTAACAAGAACGAAACAATTCTGAAAATTGTTTGAATATCCTTATTTTGCTTTTTACTTGTTATTTTTTGAACCGTGTTATTAATTGCGATAAATTCTGTGGTCATGGCTTTATACTCCAAAACAAGTAAATTTTTCTACATCAAAGTTACTCTTTATTTTCATAGCTTTGTAATGTTCCATCTGCATTAATTTCTGGTACAGTTCGCTTAGAAAATCCCCAAGTAAAGAGAGTTACAATTAGTGTTAACATTATCCATTTTGGTGGAACATGACCTGGAATCAATGCTTTGAGCATTTGTCACTCCCGGTTCGATGTAACCCAATGCTAGATACACACCTGCCGATGCAACTGCTGTCACACCAATCGATTGTCAGCGCTTTGATCGAAATAAAAGAGGCTATCATTGCTCCAATTAGCGCTCCAGTTATCGTTGCGACCTCTAAAAACATTCCCAGTCGCAGATTTGTATAGCCTGTTTTGATATATGTAGATGCAGCAGCACAGGAAGTGGCAATTACTGATACTAGCGAAGCACCAATCGCATATCGAATATCAATTCCAAATACTGAGTGCCCTTACGACAATCTATGCTTGCACGCTGTACTTCTTAACGATGAAATCCGCGCTCAAGTGAAGTACTATTTCAATAGTTTGTATTTATCGTTTTGAAAAAAAGTAGTATTTGTTGTTATCAAGCAGAATATATACACTGAAGGTAGGGCTGGAAAGCGCATTTTAAATACTGAGGAGTTTACATGTTCAATAACTTAAAAGAAATTCGTTATTAAAAAGGTTGTAGCGATCGCGATACTGGAATCTTGCCTAAAATGCAAGACTCAGTCTACTTGGAGGGATATCTTAAAGGCAGACCGGAAGGATTGGATGATATTGTCCAGTTTTTTCCTTAGTTTGAGGAATACATGAAATGGAAATTCAAAGATTCAGAAACTCCAAAAACTTGACCTAACCTGCTCTTAGAGCCTCAACATTAAGCTCCAATTTCTCTCCCAGCCAGAGAGAATGAGTTGTATGGTCAGCTACAGCATCACCTGTATTCGGATGAACGAGAATATCTAAGCCCTCACGATGGAGCATTAACCAAGGGACAACCTCAGCAAATTGAGTCGGTAAGAATGCAACTTGATACATCGATATTGGGTGCGGTCCAACGGGTTCATCACGCCAGCGCCCTAACTGCACCTCAAATCTAGCGCCCAATTCTTCGCGCACGCGGGCAGCAGCTTCACGAGTTTCCGTATCGTAATAGACATGAGCGTGAAAACTAGTAATTTCGATAGTATCCTCTATCATCCTTCCTAACTCCAGTTTTTGCTCTTAGCTCTATATCTTTTAAAGTGGCTTGGCGTACAAAGAAAGACATAGGCGAGCAGCAAATTACATATCCTAATTAATAGCATAAAAGCAAAGCATTGCCGCAAGCCATACAGCAAAAAGCTAGTACTCGACTAATTCCTCTTTGTGCAGCATTTACCCCAACATATATTCATCTGGTTCAATTCGCTGCCTAAATGGTACTACAGTTCCTCTCATGACGTGCCTTTGCAGCCAATCTTCCAAGTCGGTTAACATTTCTTGATAATCTAAATCCCGATGAATTGTATGACGACTTTGAGGGTATTCATAATATTCTTTATCTGGGAATGCTATTCGTTCAAAAAAGGTACGACTACCTTCGGGACGCACTACTTCATCGGCTCCACCGTGGAGAATCAAAATAGGCAGCTGTCTAAAAAAAGGGAGCATCCAGTTTTGGCAGAAATACCCAAATCGCCAGGGCAAACACATTTAATTTTAGTACTGAGTATGGACAAATTTAAAGTAGCTAAAAACACTACATTAAAAAGCTAGTTTCTACTCAGCCATAATCAATTTATTAATAATTATTATCAATAAAAACTAACAATTTACACGACTCCGGGTGCGAAGCACCCGGAGAGCTATGCGATTCCCGAAGGGATCGCTACGCGAATCGCTGAAAACAGCGCTTGCGCTATCGCAACCAACAAAGGGTGCTTTATAGAAGCATGAGGCGCATCGTTGATACATAAGATAATTCTTTTGAGAGCGTGCATAAGTCTTATAAACTGATTAAATCCTCAGTGATACACTGGTACTAATATTATTCAATTATACCTTTAGGCTACAAGTAGGTAGGCACTAAAAAAACTAAGTATGTAACGAAACGTAAAATCCCTAAAACCCTCTTTCCTACTCACCCCAACCCTACTCCCGACTCTCCAACCCCAACGATGATTTTTCCCACCCACCTACTTAACGGAGTTGCGGTTGCGCTACACGCAACCGCAAACTTTGTCGCGTGCGATCGCGTGTTCCTCTAGGTGCTTCGCACCCAGAGGTTGATAACCCGCAACTTAGGTTAATATATGTTAGTATTTTTTGCTAAAATTATTGATAATATTTCTAAATAGTTGATAATAGTTGAGCGAACACTATACCTTTAATATAGTGTTTTTAGCTACTTTAAAAATTGTCCACACTCGGTACTAACATTAAATGTGTTTGCCCTGGCTATTTAGGTATTTCTGCCAAAACTGGATGCTCCCAAATAAAAAAACCTGACGATTGAGCATCAGAATCGCGTAGTGACGGAATTCTTTCTTTGCGGAGTGATGTGTTTTTAGGTAGAAGTTAAGATTCCAATCAGATAGAAATCCTATTTAATTTATGTAGCCTTAGCCTGCGTGATACTAGGCATCGCACGTAAAATATAGGAACGGATAGGCAGCTTAAGACACTGATTAACTTACACTGCGACGCGGGCTATCACGTTCCTTGTCCTAACAGCTTTGGCTACAGCTATATTTTAAGAGGATTGCTATATTACACAACCCTTGAGAATATGATTATGAAAAATTTGCAAGTTGTAGATGAAGGATTTTCCCAAGTTCCGATAATTGATATCAGCGCTTTGATTTCAAGAAGCGATGAACGCTATTTTGTCGTATCTCAAATTGGAAAAGCTTGTCGTGAGTGCGGGTTTTTTTATATTGTCGGACATGGCGTAGATGAAGGCTTGCAGCAACGGCTAGAACAACTCAGTCGCCAATTTTTCGCCCAGGATTTAGACACAAAAATGAAAATCTGTATGGCATGTGGTGGTAAAGCATGGCGAGGATATTTCCCTGTTGGAGGGGAACTGACATCTGGGAAACCCGATCTCAAAGAAGGGATTTACTTTGGTGCGGAATTAGGAGAACAACACCCCTTAGTCAAAGCTGATACTCCCATGCATGGTTCTAATCTTTTCCCCTCGAATATTCCGCAGTTCCGAGAGACTGTGCTGGAATATATAGAGGCAATGACGCAACTCGGACACACGCTAATGGCTGCTATTGCTCTGAGTTTAGGGCTGGAAGAGTCGTATTTTGCTAATCGTTATACTTCAGACCCATTGGTTTTATTCCGTATTTTTAATTACCCTCCCGATTCATCACCGTTGGATGGTGAGAGGTGGGGTGTGGGAGAACACACCGACTACGGCGTTTTGACAATTTTGAAACAGGATGCCAACGGGGGGTTGCAGGTAAAATCAAAGTCGCGCTGGGTTGCTGCCCCTCCGGTTCCTGGTTCCTTTGTATGCAATATCGGAGATATGCTAGACCGAATGACAGGAGGACTATATAAATCTACACCTCATCGCGTGCAGAATTTTTCGGGATGCGATCGCCTTTCGTTTCCTTTCTTTTTCGATCCCAATTTCGATGTTGAAGTAAAACCGATTGAATTAGATGGGGTAGTGGTGAGTGATGATAAGCAAGAACGTTGGGATGGTGCGAACGTTCATGATTTTCGCGGGACATATGGGGATTATGTGTTAAATAAGGTGTCTAAGGTTTTTCCAGAATTGCGGCGTGATGTGCTGGGCTGAGATGGAAGAAACAACCCTTTGTGCAAATTACAAGTACAACAGAAGATGGCTGTTGAAGCTTTGCTTGAAATTTAACTTCGCTTTCTTTGTTTCTCAAAATAAATTCCAAAAAATGCATAACCGATCGCAACTTAATCAAACTCAGTAAAACGACCGCAATTTTCATTCGCTGGAACTGCTTCCTTAATCTTTTGAGGTGCGGCTAAATTAAGATTTTCCATCAAATCAATGAAGTTACCCCGTCCCCGTCCGCCAAAGCGCGGATTATAGAGCTTTTCCTCCTCAATTGTTGACACAGTATGACCTCGGTAGTCATGAGCAGGATAAACTAAGGTATCATCGGGTAAGTTAAACAACTGTATAATTACGGAGTCGTAAAGCGTGCCAGCGTCACCACTTTGAAAATCCGTGCGACCGCAACCTCGAATTAACAAAGCATCTCCCGTTAGCACTCGGTCGTTGTTGACTAAATAAGCGGTATGGCTGTCGGTATGACCGGGTGTAGCAATGGCTTTAATAGTTACAGTTCCCAGTTGCAAGATTTCTCCGTCTTTGATGTAACGGTCTGCACCGTCTACTTTAGGATTTTCTGGAACAATAATTAAACAACCTGTTGTAGCGCGTAATTTCGCTGCACCTGTGATGTGGTCTGCGTGAATGTGAGTTTCTAGGGTGTAGCCCAGAGTCAATCCGAGTTCCTGTAGAATTAGGCGATCGCGTTCCACTTGTTCTAAAACTGGATCGACTAACACTGCGATTTTCGTGGTGGAATCGGCAATCAAATAGGTGTACGTACTCGTTTGTGAATCGAACAATTGGCGAAATAACATCTTCAATTTTCCTACCCAGGTTCGTCAAAGTCATTCGACCATATTTGGATTCTGAATTTTGAATCAAGCATCACGTATGACGTTTTGTTGATTTGTCATCTTCTGACTTTTCATGTCATCTAATATTTTGTCGTACCGATTTTTTGCCTTTCTTTGCGAAAATGTTTTACATTAAAATACGATAACCCGCTCGATTTTACGTAGATAGTCCAAAACTACGCTCAAATAGTATTTTTGCTCATTTATATAACTGGATTGAATAACTACCAATGTCTGAAAAATATCGTTTTGAAACCCTACAAGTTCATGCCGGACAAGAACCTGCCCCCGGAACGAATGCCCGCGCTGTACCAATTTATCAAACAACTTCCTACGTATTTGACGATGCTGACCACGGGGCACGCTTGTTTGCTCTCCAAGAGTTTGGTAACGTTTACACCCGCATTACGAATCCGACGACGGATGTATTTGAAAAGCGGATTGCTGCCTTAGAAGGGGGTGTGGCAGCGTTAGCAACTGCTAGCGGTCAGGCAGCGCAATTCTTGGCGCTTAGTACCATCGCTCAAGCTGGGGATAATATTGTTTCCACTAGTTTTCTCTATGGAGGAACCTATAACCAGTTTAAAGTTTCTTTACCACGTTTAGGTATTAATGTCAAATTTGTTGAGGGAGATGAAGCAGAAAATTTCCGTCAAGCGATCGACGACCGCACAAAAGCGCTGTATGTTGAAACCATTGGCAATCCTCAATTCAACATTCCCGACTTTGCAGCCCTAGCTCACATTGCCCATGAAAATGGCATTCCTTTAATTGTCGATAATACCTTCGGCGCTGGCGGGTATTTAGCTCGACCGATTGAATACGGTGCAGACATTGTGGTGGAATCTGCAACTAAGTGGATTGGCGGACATGGTACATCGATTGGTGGGGTAATTGTCGATTCTGGTAAATTTGACTGGGGTAACGGTAAATTTCCAGCGTTTACTGAGCCAGCACCCGGTTATCACGGGTTGATTTTTCAAGAAGTATTTGGTCCAACCAGTTCTTTTGGTAACATTGCCTTTATTATTCGCGCCAGGGTAGAGGGGTTGCGAGATTTTGGAGCGGCATTGAGTCCTTTTAATGCTTTTCTTTTGCTACAAGGATTGGAGACTCTCTCGCTACGTGTAGAACGTCATGTCAGCAATGCCTTAGAATTAGCTCGGTGGTTAGAACAGCATCCCCAGGTGGCATGGGTCAATTATCCCGGACTTCCCAATCACCCGTATCACGAACGGGCGAAAAAATATCTGCGACATGGTTTTGGAGGAGTCCTCAATTTTGGCATCAAAGGTGGACTCGAAGCAGGTCGAACTTTTATTAATAATGTGAAATTGGCGAGTCATCTAGCAAATGTCGGCGATGCGAAAACCCTCGTCATCCATCCCGCTTCCACAACCCATCAACAGCTAAGTGATACCGAACAAATTTCGGCGGGTGTCACACCCGATTTGGTGCGGGTATCTGTGGGAATTGAACATATCGACGATATTAAAGAAGATTTTGAGCAAGCATTTGCAGTAGGGAGTAGGTAGGGGCGCTCTTCACCCCGCCCGTTATTATGTGGGGAGTAGGGAGAAGAAAATTCAAAATTTATAAGTTCGCACCTCACATCCCGCATCAACCAATACCTAATTACCAATTACTAATTACGTGAACTACTCAGGCTTCATCTCACCACAAACCAAGTTTTACCAGCTTGCAGAGCCATTTCAACTGGAATCAGGAGAAGTATTAATTGGGGTTCAGGTTGCTTACCGTACTTGGGGACAGTTAAACGCACAAGGGGATAATGGGGTGTTAATTTGTCATGCCTTAACTGGTTGGGCTGACGCTGATGATTGGTGGGAACCTTTGTTAGGTTCCCGGTCAGCCCTCTCTACCGATTGCGATTTTATTGCGTGCAGCAACATCTTGGGAAGTTGTTACGGTACTACCGGACCAACTTCCATCAACCCGAAAACGGGAATCCCTTATGGCGCATCCTTTCCGGAAATTACAATTCGGGATATGGTTCATCTGCAAGCTTTGCTAATAGAATATTTGGGGATTAAATCTTTGCGGCTAGTAATTGGTGGGTCACTTGGTGGGATGCAAGTGTTGGAGTGGGCGTTATTATATCCAGAAAAAGTGAAAGCGATCGCACCCATTGCCGCACCTGGAAGACATTCTGCTTGGTGCATTGGGTTGAGTGAAGCGCAAAGGCAGGCAATTTATGCCGATCCTAATTGGCAATTCGGAAATTACACCGTTGATGCACCGCCAACTCAAGGACTAGCAGTAGCGCGGATGATGGCGATAAGTACATACCGTTCCTGGGAGAGTTTTACAACTCGCTTTGGGCGGCAGTATGATGCGTCCGGGCAATTTACTATAGCTAGCTATTTGCAGTATCAGGGTCAAAAGTTTGTGGAGCGATTTGATGCTAATACTTATATTACGTTGACTCGTGCAATGGATCGTCATGATGTTGCAGGCAGTAGCCGAGATTATGAATCGGTTTTGCAAAGTATCTACCAACCGACTCTAGTTGTTGCCATTGATTCTGACATCCTTTATCCCCCAGTGGAACAGCAAGAACTGGTAGATTTAATACCCAACGCTCAACTTGCGTGGCTGAATTCAACCCACGGTCATGATGGATTTCTAATTGATGTTACTGCATTAAATAAACTGGTAATGTCGTTTCGGGAAGGTTTAAATTTTGCGTTCTCATCAGTATATTAACTTATCGCGCACCAGACGCACAGAAGAGTCTTTAAGTGTAGTTTAAATACTTAAACAATGCTGTAAGTAAACAAAAGTTTTTCTAAAAAACTTCTGAATTTACAATATGCAGCATTACATACTTTCATATATTAAAAATTGGTATCTTCATTGACTTAGTTTTTATAAAAATAGTTTTAATATACGATAGATGTATCGATTTATCGCATTTTAATGCTTAATTTCAGTTTTAAATTATTAGGACTTACGCAAAGCCCCCCTTTTTAATAAGGGTTGGGGAATCTTCATAATACCTAATTTTTGGCCTAGTGTGCGTCAGCCCTAATTATGTTTGGTTAACTACCAATAATCTTTTTTATTGGGAAAATTTACTTAGATAATATCCGCTAGTTTTTATAGTAATGTCTAATCGTAAATCGCTTGTAATTACAGTTATTGGTGGTGGTTTCAGTGGGGTGATGGTAGCAGTGAACTTGCTCAGAAGCGCCACTCGTCCGCTAGTAGTTAAATTAATTGATAATCAAGAAGTTATTGGGCAAGGAGTTGCCTATGGAACCGATAGGAAATGCCATTTATTGAATGTTCCGGCTGGAAACATGAGTGCTTTTGCTTCGGACTCCGAGCATTTTCTGCGCTGGTTACACAATCAAGGTTTTTCTGAGATTGATGCTACTACTTTTGTACCTCGTCAGATATATGGTCAATATATCCAAGCTGTTTTGAATGAAGCGCACAAGAATGCTCCAGCTTGGGTAAAGTTAGAATGCTTTCAAACTGAAGCAATTTCTCTAAATGTTGGAAATAAGGTAAATGTTAGTACTAAAAGTGGAGAGATTATAGAGTGCGATCGCGCGGTTTTAGCGTTAGGCAATTTCAAGAGTGCAAATCCACCTGTTAATGACCCCACTTTTTATAAAAGTCAGCGGTATATTAATTGGGCATGGTCTAAAAATTGGTTAGATAAATTACCTGCATCGGAGCCAGTAATTTTAATCGGTTCGGGTTTGACGGGCTTAGATGTTGTTTTGTCGCTGTATCAACAAGGACACAAAGGTAAAATCCATATTGTTTCCCGTCGAGGTTTACAACCCCAAGTTCATAAATCTACATCTCCTTACCATTCTTTTCTGAAAGCCGAACAGGCACCGCAAACAATCCGCGCTTTATTTCACAATTTGCGTACTGAAGTCGAATCAGCAGCTTCACAGGGGTATGACTGGCGCTCGGTTATTGATTCTCTTCGTCCTGAAACTCAAGCACTCTGGCACAATCTACCCATAAGCGAAAAGCGGCGTTTCCTACGACATGTCAGAATTTATTGGGATGTTCACCGTCATAGAGTAGCACCGGAAATTGCACAAGTTTTTACTCAACTAACTAATTCTGGGCAGATTATTTCTTATGCAGCTAGAATTCAGGCTTACCAAGAAGATGCTGATGGTGTAAATGTTATTATTCGCAAGCGATGTAGTAGCGATTCGAGTTTACGAGTCGGGTTTGTTATTAACTGTACAGGTCCACAATCTAACTATCGTCGAATTGAACATCCTTTAATTCAAGGATTACTCGCATACGGATTAATTCGTCCGCATTCATTGAATTTAGGCTTAGATGTTGCCTCAAATGGCGCTTTAATAGATGCAACAGGAAAAATATCAGCGCAACTATATACTCTTGGTTCGCCAAAAATCGGTTATTTATGGGAAACAATAGCAGTACCCGAAGTTAGAAAACAGGCACAAGAACTTGCAGAAGAATTATTAAAATAAAAACTAGGAGACGGGTTCGTAGTTGTTGCTCTAGCCCTCTAAATTAATATTTTATGCGCTCAAGCGCTACTACGTACCGTTTCAAAACTTTTGACATGGAGTACTAGCCAAAAAAAAGAAACTTGCGTAGTAAGTAAAGCAGTTGATTAAATCTAGACACCACAAACATTCCAGCCATAATTGGCTGCTCCTGCTATAACGTTGTGGAGCCAGTATTTGAATAACTGCTCTAAGACTTACTACGCAATTAGATGCGTTTGCAAAACTTGGTAGTTAATTCCGTGTCAATTTTAAGCTTCAGACATCTCCTAGCTCAAAGCATTAATCACATAGTCAATGTAAGAATTGGCTTCAACAGCAGGGTCGCCAGTTAAACCGTGATTTGACTTAATGTGTTTGAGCGCTTCAATGTACCAGCTAGGAGATAATTCAAAAGATTTGTTGATTTCAGACAAGCCTGCAATCAGATAGTCATCAATCGGACCCGTACCCCCAGCAACTAAAGCATAAGTAATAATTCGCAGGTAGTAGCCGATGTCACGCACGCATTTTGTTTTTCCTACCGAATCAGACGCATAGTTTGGACCTTGCAACTGAGTGGTGTAAGGGTATTTTTGATAGACAGCGTTTGCAGCTGCTTCAGACAGGCTTTGCGCTTTGCCAGACAATTGTTTTACTGCTTCTAAGGTAGCCTCTGCTTGCCGAAAGCGTCCGAAAGCAATTTGAAATTCTGTGCTGCTCAAAAAGCGACCTTGGGAGTCTGCGGTTGCAACTGCTTCTGTTAAAGGGGTTTTTGACATGAGCTTCAATTCTCCTTTGTTGTTCTAGAAAGTTTTGTTGAATGCAAGTTTGTCAGTTGTTAGTTGTCAGTTGTGCCGACCAATGTCTAATGACCAATGACTAATGACCAATAACCAATAACAACTAGCTGACAGCCGAAGCAGCACGGTCAAAATAGGTCGCTACTTCCGAAAGCAGAGAACTGCAATCACCGCGAGTAATGCCATTGGGGTCGCTTGCGATCGCAATCGAAGCTTCTTTCAGCTTTTGAATTCCTACAGCAACCGAAGCCCCTGGAGTCCCCAGTGCTAAATAGGTTTCCCGCAAACCATTCAGGGCGCGGTCATCTAGCACGCTGATATCACCCACAAAAATCGCGTAAGTCACATAGCGCAGAATGATTTCTAAATCTCGCAAGCAAGCAGCAGCACGACGGTTGGTATAGGCATTACCCCCAGGAGCAATCAGTTGAGGCTGTTCGCTAAACAAAGAACGCGCAGCATTAGTAACAATCGTCGATGAATTACTCGAAATGCGATTGACAATATCTACGCGCTTATTCCCATCTCTGACAAGATTCAGTAAAGCATCCAATTGGGAATTGCTGAGGTACTCTCCTCGCGTATCAGCTTGGGACACTACCTTAGTAAATGCATCTAGCACCATTATTTTAATCTCCTGTTAATGAACTAAAGAATGCAATCAGGTTAATAACCGAGAAGCACAGAGTCGAGAATCTTTAAACTCATCTGCTACTTTTTAGCTATTTTCAAAATACTACGGTATCTTGACCGAGTTACCGTATTTTATAAAAAATAGTATCTCACAAGACAGGTGTAGAGACAACGCTTAATAGGGGTTTGTAATGTTAACTTTTGTGTCCAACTGGCTGCATACAGGGAATTTTGTCTAAGTGAAGTACAGCGTGCAAGTCTAGATTGTCGTAGGGGGGCCGGCACCCCGCGGCCCGCCGAAATTTTTTTTGTTGTATAAGCGGTGGGTTCTGAGGTAGCAGGTT
>CAXTCQ010000261.1:0-11798 GCA_964242965.1 uncultured Calothrix sp.
TTAAACGTTCAGCGGTCAGTAGGGGCGCAAGGCCTTGCGCCCGTACAGGAGGCGCGGAGTTAGGAGTTAAGAGTCATGAGACAAAATTTCCCCTTACCCTTTCCCGCTTACCCCTTCCCCCTGCTAAACTACCCTTGGTAATGGTAAATTCCAGGGTATTTATTTATGATCGACCTATACACCTTCACCACACCAAACGGACGCAAAGCTTCGATAATGCTGGAAGAAGTAGGACTTCCTTACAACGTTCACAAAATTGACATTACCAAAAACGACCAATTTACACCTGAGTATATCGCTATTAATCCGAATAGCAAGATTCCCGCTATCATCGACCAAGAAACCGGGATAACGGTTTTTGAATCAGGTGCAATTTTGATATATTTGGCAGAGAAAACCGGGAAATTGTTACCTAGCGACCAAAAAGGTAAATTTCAGGTGATTGAGTGGTTAATGCTTCAAATGGGAAGTATAGGATCGATGGCTGGACAACTCAATTACTTTAAAAAATATGCCCCTGAAAAGATTTCTTATGCAATCGAACGTTACGAAAAAGAAACTCTTAGACTGTATGGTGTGTTAAATAAACAACTCAGTGACAACGAATTTATTTGTAAAGACTATTCAATAGCAGATGTTGCGACATATCCTTGGATAGCAATTTACGAGTCTCAAGGTTTAACATTAGATAATCATCCGCATCTCAAACGCTGGGTAGAAACTATACAGCAACGTCCAGCAGTAGAAAAAGGAATGAAAGTGCCAGCTTGAGGGAGTAGGGGAGATGGGAAAGGTAGGGAAGACAGGGAATATTTGTCTCCTTTGTCTCCCTTACCTCCCTTCCCTCCCTAGTCTCCCTACTCCCTTATTTTACAAAATTGATATTTAAAATACTTGGAGATGCTGCCTTTACATGGTCAAATAAAATGATTGAATCGCTAGTGCATATCATGCACTCTGTTTTCCCTAATTAATTATTAACGAACGCGCAACGTTAAAAAAACTAGTTGATTATCTAAATATATGGAAAAAAATATGACTCGGAATACACTGTTACTTGCTACTTGTGCCCTGATATTAGCGGCTTGTGGTGGCGGTAATACTGGTACAAATTCCGCAAATAATACTCCTAATACTACTACAAATAGTACTAGTAACGCTGGGGTGTCGGGTGCAATTCCGATTGGTATCGCTTTTGCTCAAACTAGTAATGTGGCATTACTCGGTCAAGAAGGAGTGAATGGAGTTAAAATTGCTGAGAAATATTTTAATGATAAAGGTGGCATCAACGGCACTCCGATTAAATTAGTTTTTCAAGATACTAGTGGCGACGAACAAGGTGCAATTAATGCTTTTCAAACGTTGATTAATAAAGATAAAGTAGTTGGTATTGTTGGTCCAACTTTATCGCAACAAGCATTTAGCGCTAACCCAGTTGCTGAACGTGCCAAAGTACCTGTAGTTGCTGCATCAAATACAGCTAAAGGAATTCCTGAAATTGGTAATTATATAGCAAGGGTTTCTGCACCTATCGCCACTGTTGCACCGAATGCGCTTAAAGCTGCACTCAAGCAAAACCCAAATATTAAAAAAGTGGCTGTATTATACGCACAAAATGACGTTTTAAACAAGTCAGAAACAGAGATTTTTCAAAAAGTTGTCAAAGATTCGGGTTTAGAAACAATTACGGTACAAAAGTTTCAAACAACCGACACTGACTTTCAAGCCCAAGCAACAAATACAATCAATTTAAAACCTGATTTGGTAATTATATCGGGTCTATCTGCGGATGGAGGTAATTTAGTTCGGCAATTGCGCGAACTTGGTTATAAAGGTTTAATAATTGGTGGTAATGGTTTGAATACGGGGAATGTTTTCAAGGTTTGTAAAGCCTTGTGCGATGGCGTGCTGATTGCCCAAGCATACAGTCCCGACCATCCGGGTGAAATTAATAAAACATTTCGTGAGACATATCTTAGTCAATTTAAAAGCGAACCTCCACAATTTAGTGCCCAAGCTTTTACAGCAGTGCAAGTTTATGTAGAAGCGTTGCAAGCTTTGGATAAGAAGACAAAAGTTAGTAGTTTAGCTTTACCAAAATTACGCGATGAATTAAACAAACAAATATTAACAGGTAAATATAATACTCCAGTCGGAGAGATTTCATTTACGCCAATCGGTGAAGTTATTCAAAAGGATTTTTATGTTGCTCAAATTCAGATGAGTAAGGATGGAAGTACTGGTAAATTTGCATTTATAAAATAGATATGACTTGAATGGTAACCACTATATTCCCAATCATAACTAATAACTAATGTCGTTATCGTTATTTTTTCAACAATTTTTGAATGGTTTATCTATTGGCAGTACCTATGCAATTTTTGCTTTAGGGTATACATTAGTCTATTCAATTTTAGGAATTATTAATCTAGCACATGGTGCAGTTTTTACCATTGGGGCATATTTTACCTATGCATTAATGGGAGGTGCATTTGGGTTTAGTGGAATACTCGCAAATGTAACTTTACCCTTTGGTTTACCGTTTGCCATAGCCTTAATTTTGGGAAGTACTTTTTCTGGATTGCTGGGGGTCGCAGTTGAGAGAATTGCATTTTTACCCTTACGTCGTCGAGGTTCCGACCCGCTACTAACTGTAGTTTCTAGCTTGGGTGTAGCATTAGTAATAGTTAACTTAATTCAGTATCTTGTTGGTGCAGAAAACTACACTTTTCCAGCAAACACTTATGGTAATTTACCACCAGCAATTAACTTTGGAACAGATGAAAATCCGATTCCGATTCGTACCGTACAGGTAATAATTTTTGCAATTTCTGTAGTGATTGTGGCGATTATGACCTATTTTATTAACCATACTAAATATGGTAAAGCCATGCAAGCGATCGCAGAAGACCCAACGACTGCGAGTCTATTAGGAATTAATGCCGACCGATTTATTGTTTTAACATTTTTCATTAGTAGCTTTTTAGCAAGTGTTGCGGGAACAATGCTTGCTTCTAGCGTAAGTATCGCTGGTCCCTATTTTGGCATTGCTTTTGGGTTACGAGGTTTAGCTGTGATAGTTTTGGGTGGTTTGGGTAGTATTCCTGGTGCAGTCATAGGAGGATTTTTAATTGGAATTATCGAAGCATTTGTCCCCGCAGAATATTCCGGTTACAAAGATGCTGTCGCTTTTGGTATTTTATTTATCATGCTATTAGTTAGACCTCAAGGTTTACTTGGAAAACGATATATACAAAAAGTTTAAAGAGTTAGGAGTTAGGAGTTAGGAGTTAGGAGTTAATAACTGGTAAATTTTCTAATTTAAAATAATATCTATTTCTATTTATTTTATTCATACTTTGAATTGACAGCACCTAACTCTTCACTCCTAACTCTTCACTCCTAACTCTTCACTCCTAACTCCTAACTCTTCACTTAATTTTATGCCTGAATTTATCGCTACTTACGGTTCTTTAATTGTCTCAATGGTACTTGGGGCATTAATTGGATTATCGCTATATTTACCATTAATGGCAGGACAGTTATCTTTGGCAAGTCCGGGATTTTATGCTTTAGGTGGATATATTGCGGCAATTCTGTCAACAACTGTTTTTCGTTCTAGTAATGGTTTTTCTGTACCGTTACTGCTACTGGAAATGTTAATTGCTGGTGTCGTGTCGGGGTTACTCGGTATTGCTGTGGGGGTTCCTGCACTACGGTTGCGAGGAATTTATTTAGCAATTGCAACTATTGCTTTTGTCGAAGTTTTGCGGGTTATTGCCCTGAACTTAGATATTACAGGTGGTGCAGTCGGAATTTTTAATATTCCTCAACCTTTTCAAACATCGATTGAATATTTATGGATTACTTTACCTTTATTAGTAGTATCGATGATATTGATTTATCGTCTTGAAAATATTCGTGTTGGTAGGGCGTTAATTGCTATCCGTGAGGATGAGTTAGCAGCGGGTGCTATGGGGATTAATCCTACTTATTATAAGGTTTTGGCTTTTACGTTGGGAGCAATTTTAGCGGGAGTTGTGGGGGCAGTTAGTGCCCATTTTTTAAATACTTGGAATGCGCGGCAAGGTACTTTTGATGCGAGTATTATTTACTTGACATTTGTGTTGATTGGTGGATCGAGAACTTTTTTAGGTTCGGTTGTTGGTGGGATGGTTTTTACTGCTTTGCCAGAAGTTTTGAGGGGGTTGGCTGATAGTGGGGGTATACCTGTTTGGTTGGCGCAATTTTTACGCGATGGGAGGTTAATTATTTTTGGGCTGTTGATTGTTGTTGGGACTATATTTTTTCCACAGGGTTTGGTGACTCCGGGGGTTTTAAAAAGGGTTAGAAAATTAGAGAAATAAATTTTCAAATGACCACAGAGACGCAGAGAACACAGAGGAAGAGAAGAAAGAGAGGTTTTGAGAAGTAATAAGATGACTGAAGCAATTTTGGCGGATGGGAATAGTATTGTTTTGGAGTCGCAATCGCTAACTCGTCGCTTTGGTGGGTTGGTTGCGGTTAATAATGTTTCTTTTGCTGTTAATAAGTCGGAAATTTTTGGTTTGATTGGTCCGAATGGTGCGGGGAAGACTACGTTGTTTAATTTGATTACGGGTTTAATTGTGCCTTCGCAGGGGAGGTTATTTTATCAAGGTACGGATATTTCGCGGAAAAAGCCTCATCAAATTGCGTCGTTGGGGATTGCTCGGACATTCCAAAATATACGTTTGTTTGGTGAGTTATCAGCTTTAGAAAATGTGATTATTGCCCGACATTTACATACAAATAGCAACATGATTACAGGTATTCTGGGAATACCACCTGCACCTTCGGAAGAAGGTAAAAGTAGGCAAAAAGCTTTTGAGTTGTTAGAACTGGTTGGGTTGAAAGACCGGGCTGAAGAACAAGCAAAAAATTTTGCATATGGCGACCAACGACGTTTAGAAATAGCCCGCGCACTCGCGCTACAACCGCAAATTTTGCTTCTCGATGAACCTGCTGCGGGAATGAACTCTAGCGAAAAACAACAATTGAGTGAATTTATTCGCCAAATCCGCGATAAATTTAACCTAACTATAATATTAATTGAACATCATGTACCCCTGGTTATGGGATTATGCGATCGCATTGCTGTTTTACACTTCGGTCAACTCATTGCCCTGGGTGAACCTGCTGTAGTCAGAAGTAATCCAGCCGTCATCGAAGCCTATTTAGGAAATGAGTAAAAAATGTAGAGACGCGCGCATAAAGCGTCTTTATTTAATTATTTAAGTTCCCTTCTCTTCCTTTGTGTCCTTTGCGCCCTTTGTGGTTCATTAAACTATATATATATGAACAACACCACTATTATATTAGAAACAAAAAATCTTTGCGTTAACTACGGCGGAATTCAAGCGCTTAAAAATATCAACTTATATATTAATAATGGCGAAGTAATATCCCTAATTGGCGCAAATGGTGCAGGCAAAACAACTACCCTCCGCGCTATTTCTAAAATTATCAATCCTCGTAGCGGCGAACTTATCTACAACGGACGCAATATTATCCGCCGTCCACCTCATGAAGTCGTGCAATTGGGTATTGCCCATTCTCCTGAAGGCAGACGAGTTTTAGCAAAACAAACTGTCTATGATAATTTACTATTAGGTGCATTTATTCGTTCAAATCAAAACGAAATCAAGCAAGATATTCAAGTCCAATTTTCTTTATTTCCCCGACTGGCAGAACGTCGCAACCAACTAGCCGGAACCCTCAGCGGTGGCGAACAACAAATGTTAGCTATAGCCCGTGCTTTAATGAGTAGACCAAAACTCTTATTATTAGATGAGCCAAGTTTGGGTTTAGCACCTGCAATTATCAAAGAAATTTTTACGATTATTGAAAATTTACGCGCTACAGGTATGACAATTTTATTAGTCGAACAAAATGCTAATTTAGCATTACAAATTGCTGATAGAGGATACGTTCTGGAAGCTGGTTGTATTATATTGAGTGGTGCAGCTTCCGAGTTAATTACCGATGAGCGAGTTAAAAAAGCTTATTTGGGATAAATGTAAGTAGAGCAGAATTTAGGAGACAGGAGATAGAATAAAGGCTTTACGTATGATTTTTAGACTTCATCACTGTACTTCCTAAACGTTGCTACTCTTTGGGAGTATTGCGTCTAAAAATTTATCTAATTCTTTCAACCCGTAACTGCCTCAAATGTGCCATTATAGTAAACTTCCACCACCTCACAGCGACTTAAAACAAGCATCGCATTTGCTTGGGAATCTCTAAATGTCTCAAATTATCTGGATTGCTAGACACGCTAACCGTCTCGACTTTGTAAATCCTGATTGGTTTCTCACTGCCCAACGTCGTTATGACCCACCTTTGTCGGAAGATGGTCATATGCAAGCAAAACAACTTGCCGACCGTCTCAAAGACGAAAAAATTCATCATATTTTTGCATCTCCGTTTCTGCGGACTGTCCAAACTGCACATGCAATAGCAGACGTTCTCAATTTACCGATAAAATTAGAAACAGGGTTGAGCGAATGGTTAAATCCAGATTGGATGGACGAAGAACCCGAACGTCACCCCATCCAGGAGCTATTGCAGTTTTATCCCCGCATTGATACTAGTTACACTCCGCATATTGCTGCGAAGTATCCAGAAACACGCGCACAAGTACGGGCACGTTCGGGACAAACCGCGAGATGTTTGGCAACCGAATACTCGCCTGAAAATATACTCTTAGTTGGACATGGTGCATCAGTAAATGGTGCTGTAATGGGACTTGTTGGGGATATTTACACTGCTGAAAAAGTCAGGTTATGCAGTCTTTTTAAACTGGTCCGCGAACATCCCGAATGGTGGATTGAACTTAAAGGAGACACATCACACTTGACTGAGGTCGAAGAAATGGTTCGATTTAACTGAAATTTTGGTCGTAAATTGTGGAATAGTTTATTGTTAGTGGGTTGTGGTTAGTAGTCAGTAGTTAGTGGTCAGTAGTTAGTGGTAATTTATTACTGATAATTGATAACTGACAACCGACAACTGACGACTGACAACTGACAACTGACAACTGACAACTGACAGCTAACAACTACTATTAAAATCACTTATGACTTTATTATTAGCAGGAGATATCGGCGGTACGAAAACTATTTTGCGATTGGTTGATGCATCACAAAAGCCGTCGTTAGGCATAGTATCTGAAAATAGTTACCGTAGCGGTGATTATATCGACTTAGTGCCGATGGTAAAACAGTTTTTGGCTGATGCAAATTCTCCCACACCGCAAAAAGCTTGTTTCGGTATTGCGGGTCCTGTAGTTGAAAATACTGCGAAGCTGACAAATCTAGCTTGGTATCTTGATGCGGAACGCTTGCAGGATGAACTTGGTATTGCTCAAATTTCTCTGATTAACGATTTTGCAGCGGTTGGTTACGGTATTCTGGGTTTAGAACCTCAAGATTTACATACCTTACAAGTCGGCAAACTTGATTCCGATGCTCCAATTGGCATTATTGGTGCGGGTACGGGGTTGGGACAAGGGTTTTTAATCAAGCAAGGACAGGATTACTACGTACATCCTTCCGAGGGTGGACATGCCGATTTTGCACCTCGCACCGAACTGGAATTTCAACTTTTAAAATATTTACTTGACAAACACGATATCCAGCGGGTTTCAGTTGAACGTGTAGTATCTGGTTTGGGTATCGTGTCGATTTATCAGTTTTTACGCGATCGCAAAATTGCTACTGAATCAGCCGAAGTAGCCCAAGTCATCCGTGCTTGGGAACAACAAGCAGGACAAGAGAAAACTATCGACCCTGGTGCAGCTATTGGTAGTGCAGCATTAGAAGAACGCGATCGCCTTAGCGAACAAACGATGCAATTATTTGTTGAAGCTTATGGTGCAGAAGCTGGGAATCTCGCTCTCAAACTTCTACCCTACGGGGGATTGTATATTGCTGGCGGCATTGCTCCCAAAATTCTCCCGCTACTCGATCGTGGTGATTTCTTATTGTACTTCTCCCAAAAAGGGCGAATGCGAAGTATCTTAGAAGACATTCCCGTACATGTGATTCTCAATCAACAAGTTGGGCTAATTGGTGCTGCTATTTGCGCGGCTAGGTTATAACTGATTGGCAAGTATGTGACATCAACATCACTAATCAGCCAAATTCATGACATCTATACCACTTACTCAACTTCAAATCAAAAATTGCATTCGGGGTTTTCTACCATTTGTGACTGCTACTTTCATCATTGCTGGATTCACAGGTGTTGAAGCACGTTCAGTCCGTCAGGCAACAGCACCCAAACCTAAAGTCAATGCTGAAGAAATGGCAAAGTTCCGATGGAAAATATTTACTCCTTCGGATGGACGCTTTAGCATTTTAATGCCGGGGCAACCGAAGGTAACATCCCAAACTCAAAAAACCTTCATGGGAGAAATTAATCTTCAAGTCTTTGTAGCCCAACCTCCTAAGCAGGAAGTCGCTTATGTAGTAGCTTTCAACGACTTTCCCGACAGTTACGGGCAAATGGCAAACCCCGAAGAAGTACTGAAAAATGCCCAAGAAATGGCATTAAAAACTACTCAAAGTAATCTGGTTCAACAGAAAGAAATCCGCAGTACAAATGGACATCCTGGACGGGAAATTGAATACGTTAATTCTGGCGGTAAAATTACTAAAAGCCGCATGTACTTTGCAGAGGGACGTTTGTATCAGGTAATGGTTATTACTACCAAAAGACAGCAAAAGTTTTTAACAAAAAGTATTGCGGGATATTTAAACTCGTTTAACGTTGTGCTGAAAAAGTGATAATTATTCTTACTTTTCCTAATTTTCATAATGTATAAAATCCCGATTTTTTGAGTAAACCGGGATTCTTCTTTTTAACTAGCAATCCTATATCCCATGTGAAAATCGTGGCTGCTTATTCCCGGTATTTTAAAGATACCGGGTTTCTGTAGTCTTCACGGGATTTAGGACTGCTATTTTAAAATTTTTTGGTGACAAATTAGTTAGTATAATTTATTTAGTATCTTCGATACTACAGCAAATTAAGTGAGGAGTTTATCATGAGCCGTTTTCATCAATTACTTATTGCCGCAACCCTAAGTTTGATAACCATTACTGGATGCAGCAATAATTCAGAATCAACTTCCACACAAACTTCACCCGATGCGACTCCTGCTGCAACAGCAAAGTCTGCATCCGAGAAGACTACTACAACATCCGGGCAAGGTATTCAAGGATTACTTAGTGTCGTTTCCAAAACTAAAGCTGCTGCGGATAAAGGAGATTTTGCGACAGCTAAAAAAGAATTTGATGGTTTTGAAGACATTTGGGAAAAAGTTGAAGACCCCATCAGAGCCAAATTCAAAGGTAATTATAACGCGATTGAGAAAAGTGCAGATGACGTGAAAGATAATCTTGATGATTCTAAACCAAGCAAAGAAAAAGTTTCTACGGCTTTACAATCGCTAGATAAAAATCTTAAGGCTTTACCTAAGTCTTAAATGTAAATATTTCATAACTATAGCGGGTTAGACACCCGCTCTTAAAGATTTGTATATTTTTGAGATTTTATATAAATATAAAGACAATTATGAGTCGTACATTTCGTAAATATCACCGCACCCTGGCAATCATTATTTCATTACCTCTACTACTAACTGTCATAACTGGTATGGGTGCAACAGTAGTACGTGAATGGTCCTTTCTTAATACTGGTATTCCATCTAGATTATTATTACAAATCCATACAGGTGAAATATTCCATCTAGCTGCAATCTACCCAATTTTGAATGGATTGGGTTTGATTGGGTTACTAGTAACGGGGTTAAGTATGACGGGTTTGTTTGGTAAACGAAAAGGTGAAAGGGGGGAAGGGGGAAAATAAGTGCCTGTGCATTCATTAATTATAAATTCCACCAATTCTATATCCTGTATTCAGTAAAGCAAATATTAAAAAAAGATATACAAATAAATCTGAAATCGGGGATACAAAATTTGTATTATGCGCTTCTCAGTTGAATGAAATACAGTTTTTTCGTGGGGCGTAGGGGCACAGCACTGCTGTGCCCCTACTGTATATTGTACCCAAACGAGAATTGCTATAGTGGTTACAATTTTACCTAGTTTCAAAAATAACCACATGATTGCAATTTCTTCAGAAGAACTCCAGCAATATCGGGCACAGCTAGCGAATTACTCAGATGCAGGTATAAAAACAGCACTTGATACAATCGAAAAAAATAACGGCAACCTTGAAGCTGCATTTACTGAGTTATCCGCACAAAATAGCGAAACTCAATTCCGAACAGTTGATTTACAAGAATTAGCAAGTAAATGTCGTGAAGTCGTTTGCAGTCAACCTACTGAAGATTTTTTAGGACTAATAAATTTAGTTGGAGGATTTTTGCCTCCTCCGATTTCGCTAGCAGTTCCAGTAAGTTTGTATATTTTGAAAATAGGTATTCGTAACTACTGCGATACGGCAAAACCTGCTTCTGCTTTGTAACGCACGATTAAAAAAATAGCGGTGCGTTAGGATATTCGTCCTAACACACCCTACGACACTAAGACACTCAAAATTCAAAGTTGAATCTTATAGCACTTAGGACTTAAGAACGATTACGTGTATTACGTCGTCGGTTTAAAATATCCCAAGTTGCACCACCTGCGACACCATCAGCTTCCATACCATAACGTTCTTGTAAAGCTTTAACTGCGGCTTCAGTTTCTGCACCAAAATCTCCGTCGGGATTACTTTTAAGATAACCAAAGCGTTGTAGTTTTTCTTGCAATTCTAAAACTTCTTCTCCACGCATTCCCAAACGCAAAATTGGCAGTCCTGCGGAGGTGTATTGAATACTAGGTCTTGGCCTAGTTGTGTTAGTCGTATTAGATGTGGACGTGTTAGTGCGTCCAGAACGATTGGTGGAACTAGTGCGAGTCGTAGTATTAGATGTGGACGAATTGTTAGTGCGTCCGGAACGATTTGTGGAACTAGTGCGAGTCGTAGTATTAGATGTGGACGAATTGTTAGTGCGTCCGGAACGATTGGTTGGACTTGTGCGAGTAGTTGCAGTTGTTGATGTGGTATTTCGTACTGGGCTACTAGAAGTTGTACGAGTAGTTGATGTAGTTCGTACTGTCTCTAACTGCTGGTTGTTTCCATTGTTCCTACCAGAGGGTCTTGGTTCTGTTGATGCTGGATTTGATATTACAACTGGTCTAGGCAAGTCAGCAGCTGTTTGGGTGGGTACAGGAAAACGACTGTTTGTTGGGCTAGGTAATGGAGTATTGGATGATATATTTCCTTCACCTGGAAATAAACGCTGCCATGTTGCTGTATCGACAACACTATCCGCTGTCAAACCCGCTGCTTGTTTGAATTGAGTAACTGCCGCAGCTGTGGAATTGCTAAATTTTCCATCGACTGCACCGTTATAATATCCTAGTAATTTTAAGGCTGCTTGAAGTTCAGTTACTACTTCGCCCTGGCTACCAACTTTTAAGGTAGGACGGTTAATGCCAGGTGCGGAAACAACTTGTGCTATTTGCTGTCCGACTGTAGTAGAAGCTACAGCAGGCAAGCCAAGGAGCAAAGGTGCCGAAGAACACAGCAGTAAGTAATATAACTTACTTTTGGCATTAAAAAAGTGAACTAAAATAAATCTTTTCAGGTAGCTAAAAATACTTACTTTCATAGTGGCTTTCATGGTTTTTGCCCCTGGGAATCTCTTTAAATAGTACTATTGCGGAGGGGAAGGGGTAAAGGGG
>CAXTCQ010000262.1:0-407 GCA_964242965.1 uncultured Calothrix sp.
GCATCCTATTTTTCGTTTCAATGCCGTTTCTAGGATTCGCTAAGTTTCAAGTTGCTCCAACAGTTTCAGGAGAACCATGTTTAGAGTTTCAATCCCGTTTCCAGGATTCGCTAAGTTTCAAGGGGAAGCTCAAATTTCCATAAATCTTGGTCTTGAACGGTTTCCAGGATTCGCTAAGTTTCAAGGTTACTACAGCAATAATATTGATTAGCTCTTGCCAGTGTCTTGAACGGTTTCCAGGATTCGCTAAGTTTCAAGATTAATTTGACTCAATCTGCCAACCTTCCACCGATCGTCTTGAACGGTTTCCAGGATTCGCTAAGTTTCAAGTCCGCACCCTGGAACCATATTAAAGAAATTTTTATACATATTTATATTTAACAACTAATAAAAATTTATAATATACA
>CAXTCQ010000262.1:417-11785 GCA_964242965.1 uncultured Calothrix sp.
TCTCCTGTTTCCTGGTTTCGCTTATTTTCATTATTGATTTTCTATATTATTTATAACATCTTTCAAGAGTCTTGAACGGTTTCCAGGATTCGCTAAGTTTCAAGCATTTCTGCTGGGTTAAATGGGGAGATACCACTTTAGTCTTGAACGGTTTCCAGGATTCGCTAAGTTTCAAGTTCACAATTATTAACAACCGTATACCAATTTTTATGTCTTGAACGGTTTCCAGGATTCGCTAAGTTTCAAGTCCGCACCCTGGAACCCTTATAAAGCAAGGATTCTACAACGGGTTTTGGCAGACCTCAAAAACAGGTTCATTTCAGCCGCGTTTATTGAAATAAATTATCATTTATTTCAAACGGTCAAACGCTGTAACTATTGATTTTTCTTGGTTCTGGCGATTTTGGCAGAACCCCCCAGGTTTTAGACCCCGCTTTGGTCTGCCAAACATCAAGCTAATAACCAAACTATAAAACAATTACTTGCTGTTGTCGAGGTTTTTCCGAACCATAGGTGATTGTTCGCTTCACCGAACCCGCATCTAGTACATAAACCCGGACTGAATCTTCCTCTGGTTTGATTAACTTTTCAACTTTGATTTGTAGTTGAGTAAATTTTATCACAGTTAAAAAACATTCAAATACGCTATATTGCGTCCAGTCCCCATAGCCTGAAAGCATCTTATGTAACCGAGTGCGCCGCTTATTTGCAGCTTTATTATCGGGCAAATCATAAATAATCAGATAAAACAGTTTAGTCATAAAATCAAAAGTGAAGAGTTTGTAGGGTGCGTTAAAGCTTTACGTAACGCACCGTATTTATTTAGCGCGATCGCCTTACATATTGAGTTATTACTTAGAGGGTGTTTATAAAATAAATCTGTCATTCTGAGTGGAGCGAAGCGCGAACACTGCGCGATCGCTTCGTACCCCTTCGGGGAGGCAAGCCACAGCATGACAAATTAAGGTTTTTGCCGAATTTATAAACACGCTCTTAGACTTAAATATCCTCAATCTTCTATCCGCCTTTTAACTACTCGGTCTTACCGCAAAGCGAGAGGTTTATAAGCAACTCCTTCTTGTAAATGCCGACTTAACAACCGCGCTTGTAGTTCGATCGCACGTCGGTAGGTGCATCGATAATCAAACACTGGGTGTGTAAATTCATCGTTCATTTTGCGCTCAAATGCTTCTAAAAAACATTTTCTTCCCGACTCGGAAAGCCGATAAGCACCCAAACTTTCGGTAAAATCTTGGGGTTGAATTTCGCGCTTACTCAACACGGACAACACCACATTATCAGCAACCAAAGCACGGAATTCTTCCATTAAATCCAATACCATTGCGGGTTGTCCGTGATGAACTTCGTGTAAATAGCCAATATAGGGGTCAAGCCCCGCAAGGTGAACCGCAGTTGTGACTTGGGTTTTGAGCAAAGCATAGGAAAAACTTAACAATGCATTCACAGGGTCGGTGGGTGGGTTGCGATTTCGACCGTTGAAAGTCCATTGTTTGCCTACCATCCTCTGCCAGCAAGCAAAATATTCCCGTGCTGCTAATCCTTCAATTCCTCGCACTTGGTCAATGGTTAGTTGATTTTTGACTAGACTTTTACGTTGTTTGAGGGGATTATTGCGTTCGTTGTGGCGATAAAGTACGTTGTATTGATTGTGAATTTTGGTAGTAACTATTACTTTAACTAATTCCAAGCGGCGTGCAGCATCGTTGTAAACTTGGTACTGTGCCAATCGCAGTTGACCGTTACGCGAGTATCCAGGGAGTGCGGAGCCTAAATATTTTCCGAAGAAAGAAAGATAATGAACGGGCATCCCCAATTCTAAAGCATATACTAGAGCATCTCCGGTAACTTGGGGATTACCCATGAGAACGACTTGTTCCACAGTTTGCGCGGGTACAGTTTTTTTCTTCCAAGTACCATCTTCTTGCTTCAAAGAAACGGTAAATGCTTCGTAGACTTTACTTAAAACAGCTTCGGGTTGAGTAACGTAGATAATAGTCATTATTCTATTTGGATTTTAGATTTTGGATATGTAGAGACGCGATATATCGCGTCTCTTATTGCGTCTGTATTTAATTGACCATTTCTGCACGGAGTGCTTTGACTTCAAAAGGTAAGCAAATCCTTTGCAAGCTGCACGATTGGCATTTTTTGGTATTGTCGATCGGTGCTGGCATTTCCCTACTAGCAGCAAGTTGAGCAAGTGCGATCGCATTTTCTGTTGCTTGTCGTAATTCGGGTGTAAAAGCTACGGTTTGCCGTCTGCGGTTGGCATGGTAGAAAATTTCTCCGCAAGCAATGGTGCGTCCGGTGCGTTCTTCTAAACATAAGGCTGCACCGCAGAGTTGAAAATGGTCGTTGAGGTGTTGTGCCATTTTCCCTTTTTTATATTCCATCGGGATAAGTTGGCTGTTGCATTCTTCCACAGCATCGATGATACCTGCAACTTTCAGGCGATCGCTCCACACCCACTGTTGTTGGCGAATTACCGTATCGCCTTCGGTAATTACTAATTCTTCATTAATATTTCGGTGTAAATGACGACCTAAAATAATATGTTCGTTGTCTTCCATTTCCCCCAGCACGTATTCGAGGTAAAATCGGCGCGGGCAATATTCCCAAGCGTTAAGATACGCGAGGGGTAAGTAGTTTTCTGTCATTTGTCATTTGTTAGTATGCTTCGGGTGCGTTACGCTATCGCTAACGCACCATTATTAAGCCTTTGGTCGGTTAGCGAGATTATTAAGCCTTTGGTGCGTTACGCTGTCGCTAACGCACCCTACACTCCCTACTCTTACTTGCCCCATTCCCATCGCGGTTTTACGTCCAATTCCAGCAAAGTTAGCAAAATGAGCTAAAGTAGTAGCGATTCTTGCTTGTTCGGTATCGGCAAATCGGTATCTAATTAATCCCTCTGCTCCAATTTCTGCACCACCTTCCATTTTCATTGCATAGGTTTTGAGTTCGTAGGCTGAAACTACTCCACTCCATTCGATATTAGGGAATTGTAATTTTTCGGGTGCGAATATATTCCAACGTCGCAGTAATCCGTTAAAAACTAACTCCGGTAGGGGAAAAGGTTGAATATTTTTACCTTGTTTAAAGCTGGTGGGTGAAAGAAATTGCAAGTTGATAAGGTTTTGGGTTGGTACTTGCACCATTTTCTCGAAGCTGCTTGCTTGGACGATATCTACCCAACTACCCAACTCACAGGGAATTCCCGCTAGGGTAATTTCGTTACCTAAATCTGCATTCATTCCCCACAGTAGCGGTGCGAGTAATTCTTTTTTTAGTAAACTAATTTTCAGCAGCATTTTTTTGGGAGAACAGTATTCTAATCCCAATGCCATTGGTAAATTTTCCTGTTGGTGCAAGTTAGAGGCTAATTCTGGGTCTGTATTGGTAAACCAGCGAAAACATAGTGCGTGAATGGCACGTCCCAAGGTGGGAGGAAGGGGTTTGTCTGCACAGATAGTAACTTGAATTGTATGCAGGGAATGGGAATCTACCTCTACTCCGCCAATTTCATAGGGTTTTTGCCGCCATTCGATGATGCTATTTTGAGCGATTTGCAGGCAGAGCGATCGCATTAAATTGTCGTATAAAACAGGTTCTGGTAGTACGGGCATTATTTTGGTAACACCATCGATTTTGCGTAGGGGTATCCAGATGAGTGAAGTGTTTTCGGTCAGCCATTCGCTTAAGGGAATGGGGGTGGAGGATGTTTCAGTTGGGCGTAAAACAATACTCAGTCCAGCGAAGGCTATTTCTATTTTTGTTTGTTGTGAGGCATTTGGAATTGTGCTATCAGTCTCTTTGGTAGAAGTCATAACGGGCACTAGTCGAACGGAGTCGTAAGGGTAAAAATCCTGGTTCTATTATCCGGTCTTTGTCGATTTGGGCTTTGTCGTTGGAGAATGGATTTATGCGGTTAAAGGTTGTTTTTTTACCAAAATCATCCATTGGTTGGACGGTGAAACTATTGCTGGGGTTGGGTGTAAAGGTAGGTAGGTTCGTTTGTTGGGTGGCATCGGGGAGAAATTGAAAAAAGCAACCTTTTTTACCAAAGTAGTTGATTTGAGCGAATAATTGCGTTAATTCTTCTAACCGATTTGACTCTCCCGCACAAATTTGTAACTCTCCTTGTAGATGTATCCATTCCCGAAATACAAACCCGTCTTGCATCGGAATAGTTGAGCGGTTTTTATCCGCTTTATCAGCAGTTTGGTCGTAGTAGCGCAATTTATAACCATTGCGATTAACTACTAGTTTTTCTGGTGGTAGCAGGTATATCTGTAAGTCCCGAATCCAGGCAAATTCCTGTTTAATCCAGGTATCAAAGTCATCTTGGTGGTATTTACCCTGACCTTCTAGTAATACTTTTAACAACGCCATTTTAATCGCGTAGGGTGTCGGTACGAGGTTGGAACGAGCTGCCATGCTGGTAGCATCGGAACGTTTGAGGGTGAATAAACTCACGGGTTGGTAGCTAACAGTCAGCCATTTATTCAATTTAGGCATTTTCGTCCCAGGGTTGTCCTTGTGCAATAATTGTCTGGATTTGTTCGGCGAATTTTGCCATTGAATCAAATTCAAAGCAGTGAATTGTACCTTCTCCGTTGAGGTTATTCAAGGTATCAGCCAAACTGTGAATTTGACGGTGATAGCTTTCTTCCAAGGGACTCAACATTGGTGCCGGACAGCGACGGGTGCTAACGGTAATAACTCCCTCAAAATAGTCGGGGTGGGGCAAATTGGTGTTGCGTTTTGCTCCGTTCGGTTGCATATACGTGTAGAGTATGCTTTTGAGTAATGCGTCTAAACGCTGTTTGCGTTCGGTTATATCAATGCTGTAGCTAAAATTATGCGGGTTGTAACCGATACGGAAGGCCTCAATATTGAGGACAGTCGCGTATAAACCAGAACTTACTTGGACGTTGTATGGTGTGGGATTATCAACACCGTATTTGGCATGAAAATAACTTTGGGTTTTTACTAAAGTGGGTAAACCAACGATAGCACCAAATTCAATTACAGAGTCGCGCTTGAGGGTTTGCCCTCCCTTTTCAACTAGCATAAATCCCTCTAAATCGCTGATGCAACAAATTTTGAGAAAAGAGTTGATATTGGCTGTTACGTCTATTTTGTCTTTTTCGTCTTTATTTTTTACTTTGATGACTTCTATAATTTTTTTGTCAACATCATACTTGATTCTATCTGGATTAAATTGCTTTCCACCTTCCGATAAACTCAATCCAGATTCGATAGCAATTCGATGTAAATGTTCGGCTTGAATATGTTTGAGCATATCGCCAGAAATGCCGTTTACATATTCGGGTTCGCTCATGCCTTTTTGGATAATATAGTAACGGCGAGTTAATGATTGATTCCCTTCGTTACCTTCGTTATTTAAAGCATGGAGTTGCCAGGAAAGTAAACCACTGATGGAAAGTGAATAGATGGAAAATTTGTTGTTTGACATTTGATGATGTTCCTAATTATATTTTTGATGCTGTAGGTTGGGTGGAGCGAAGCGTAACCCAACATAAATATTTTCGGTAAACGAATAATATTATTGTTGCACGTAACCCAACATAAATATTTCCGGTAAACGAATAATATTATTGTTGCACGTAACCCAACATAAATATTTCCGGTAAATGAATAATATTATTGTTGCACGTAACCCAATATAAATATTTCCGGTAAACGAATAATATTATTGTTGCAGTTTGAATAGAGTAAATTTTCCATTGATATTATGTTGGGTTCCGCAAAGCCTCCACCCAACCTACAATAATGCAGCTTCTATTTCATTGTCGATATTTTCTAATTCACCTGATTCGCTGCCTGGTTCTTTATCTACTCCATCTGTCTCTTTTGCTTTACCCCAACCTTTTGCATATCCATAGGCAATTAATAGATTTGCAACTAAGCTACAACCATATCGGGGATTATCAATCAAATTAATTAATCTGTCTAGGTCATCTTTAGTTGTCCAAATTCTGCGCGATTTTTTCTCTTTTTTTAAGTCTTCTTCAATGCGTAAATTTTCATTTTCATAACTAGCTAAAAAGGAACTTATCTCAATGATAAAATCTTTTTTTGAACCAGATTGAGATGTTAAACGCTGTGCTAAACCATAGATTCGTTCCCATCCAGTTTCTTTGGGTTTGCCGTCTTTATCGCGGATAGTCCCAGCATAAACCGTAGCACTATTGATGGCTTTAGCAATATTCAAAAAACCGGGGTCTTCGGTTATTTCCGTTAATTTCCAATCTTGGTCGCTTTGACGCAATTTATTATTAAGGTTTCTTGTCATCAGGTCGATTCCCTGTTTTGAAAATAATACAATTCTAGAATTAACATCTGCTAACTTTTTTGTCACATAATCCGCATAGCTGACTTGGAAGCGGAAAAACTGGTATAAATCATTGCCCGTGATAAAATCTCGATAAGCTGCGAGTAACTCGCTGTTTCCTTCGTCGATAGAAAGCGATCGCACTACTCTCAGATGCTCGTCTAAGATATTCTGGTAGTCGTGCAATTCATCGCTGTTACGTGGATGTATCCAAGTGGGAAGTCCTAAACTAAAGACTTCTTTGACTCCATAAACCTGTCCTTTAGAACCAAAATGAGTTCCGGCAAAGTTGCTGACAAAGTGGTTTACGGGTTTGTCCCAAATCTCAAAATCATCTTGTTCTGTTGCTTCGGTATCGCTATTTGCTAAAGCTTGGTTATGATTGAGCAATTCTTGACAAAATCGTAACACCAATTCAGCATCAAACCGGGCAATTCCATGACTTCCTCCGGGTGGATTATGTACTAATAATCTCTTAATTACATCCCGATATTTACTTAATTGAATATCTTGGGGTTGCAACGCTAAAACACGCCAATCAAAGACCCTATCGGCAATTTTGACCCGTTCGGCAATCCCAAAATGAAATAACCCGGTAGCAATTAACCACAAACTTAACCAATCTGCTTTTTGCGAGTCTACCTTATTGCTGTCTGCTTTAACTCGGTTCACACCTTGAACGCAGGTAGGCAAATAAACCTTAACAGCACTAGCAGCATCGGGTAATTTGCAACCCGTCGTGTGGAATAACTCTGCAACTAACTCGGTTGCCACCTGACCTTGGTTGACGACCTCTTGGCTAAAACCTTGAAATAATGCTGCAATTAAAGCACCATAGTTATCTTTGAGTTCCCAACTACGCAACCACAAATCATTATGATTGCGGTCGTGTCGCATCGAGGTGAGAATAACACCATTTTGGGTTCTAGGGTCGGGTGGTTTGGGTGTTTCCTCCACGTTTTCGATTTTTCCCCGTTGTTGGAAGAGAAAATCTCGATAAACTCTGCGGATTTTAGTTTCTTCCTCGGTGTCGAAGATTTGAATTTCTGCGGGGACTTTACTGGTATCGGTTTTTTGCCCTTTGACTGGTGGAAAAGGGTCAGAGTAGGTAAGTTTAGTAATTGGGTCTAGGTTTACAAGCTTTTTAAATTCAAGGCTGTAAGCTGTACCTTGGTCAATTAGACGGATTTCGCTTTTTTGCTTTGTGGCTTTCAGCGCATATTCGGCAAGCTGTGCTAAACCCAGCATCAAAAATGTGTCAGCATAATTACTGTAGGTTTTAGTAATGAATAATCGTCTCATTTGGCGTTATGCCATGTGTTGTTTGTTGAAATAGTTATAGCATGGGGTTGGAGGAGGGCTATTCCAATGGGAATTATCCCTCTCCCAAAAGAGATGAAGAAATACAAAAAGCCTTGTCGGTTACGAGATTCAGCTAGAAACAGATTTCAGGCTAACCGGAGAACAAATTACATCCCATCGCCAAAATCTACCCGATTTTCCCTTGTACGATTGTGTTTTGCATCTAGATATCATCAATGGAAAAATCTGGTTGCAACAAAATACTACCGAAATACAAATTGCTCAGGAATTAGTTGCAATGGGAATTCCTAAAGAAGACATTATTCTTGGTTTCCAAGCTCCCTATATGCGTCAATACACAAGCTTTGGTGTTGCGTAATATTTGTATATAAAACTACGTAACACTTAAAGTTTTATTAAATAATGATGTTTAAGGAAATCTCAGTAGACGTAGTAAATTAGGCATCTAGCAATGGCATCA
The DNA here is from genome assembly GCA_964242965.1 of uncultured Calothrix sp. Classification (GTDB taxonomy): domain Bacteria; phylum Cyanobacteriota; class Cyanobacteriia; order Cyanobacteriales; family Nostocaceae; genus JANNFJ01. Next base: position 8,580 of record CAXTCQ010000262.1, read on the forward strand.
AATCCTTCCTCATTTATTATATAGCCATTCTTTAAGTGTATCTGATAAATTAATACACAGTGGTCGATGGAAAATTTTTCATTGACCACTAGTACTTTTGTTTACTCTTGGTGCGCTTTTTCCAAAGCTTGTAAAGTTTGTTGAATTTGACCTTCTTTAATCAAACCCCGCGACCTTCTACCAGCTTCAACAGCTTGGCGCATCAAAGAGTGTCCCTCGACATATTTTCCTTGTCGAATTAACTCAATTCCTCTGCTACTAAAGTCTTTAACTTCAGAGGCAACAGCTAGTAAACGTTCTCTATCCATTTGTTTGCTCTCGAATAACTACGATGATTGATTCTGCTTCCTCTCTACATTGGTTACATAACTATTATCATCAAAGTTTCAATCCCGTTTCCAGGATTCGTAAGGTTTCAAGTATATAGCGAGGGCGAAATAATTCAGCATGAATGTAGTGTTTCAATCCCGTTTCCAGGATTCGTAAGGTTTCAAGGAGGAAAATCTAGATGTTTAATAGGGTTTCGTTCATGTTTCAATCCCGTTTCCAGGATTCGTAAGGTTTCAAGCAAAATCTAGTTGATAATCCTACGACGGAAAATTATATGTTTCAATCCCGTTTCCAGGATTCGTAAGGTTTCAAGTTGCCAAACATCATGCTAATAACATAATAAAGGTATTGTCAATATATGTCCAGACCGTGAAGCAAAGAATCTGGACTTGAAGTATATTTTTGAGATGCTAAGAAAGCGCGAACACGGAGCTACCGCTTCCAGCATAACAATTAATACTTCTGAAATATCTTTAGTAGCGCGATCGCTTACTTACATCAATTGTACAGACCTTTGGTCGCACAGCCGCAAGGCGCGAACCACCAACGAATAAAGCTGCAAAAACTCAACCTCATCGCTAGAAAACCCATTCAAATCCAACTCTTTAAGCTTGTAAATATTATGACTCAAATTAGCCTCCGATAAAGGCAAAATACTAGGTAAAAATCGTGCCATACAGCCCCAACTATCTGCGATCGCCTTTCGCGATTCTGCACATAACTCAATTTGCTTTAACTTTGCCACATCATTACTTTCTAACCCTCTAGCCCAAGCCGAATGGTGACGACCTGCCGCTGCTATGACTACATGATAGAAGTATTTAAGCTGCTCAGTATCATCGGTAAAAAAGTCGCGCAGTAATGGTATCAAAGATTGCTGAAGAATATGCCGTGCTAAAAAAGCACTTTCAACGGCATGATTGGGACGCTTATTATTCTTTTCAAAAGCTTTCAAAGCAGCTTTTTGGTTGTTATCTTCGGGATTGTAATCGGTATGCGCTAGTAAATATTTTCGAGGATTCTTGCCTTGAAAATCTCGATGGGCAATTTCCTGCCAACCTCGCATTACATTTTGCCATTTAACTTGTAGTTTACCTAAATCATGGGTAAAGATTGCTAAAAAAACGAGAATTTCAAACAAAGCTTCGGCTTCAGTTGGTTCTGCTTCGGGTAAAATTTTGGTTTGAATAAATTTGCCACCAGCTACTAATAACTCGTCTCGAACGCTGCGATAAATGATATCTACACAAACACCATTTTTTAAAATTTTTGTGGGAAAATAATCTCGCCAGCAAGTCCACATACAGCCTAGATGAGCAACGTATGTATCCATCTTATAGCGGAACTGACTAGGAATTTCTCTATCTTTTTTTGGTGGTGATTTAAACCTATTTCCCTGGATATCTACTCCTATCTGCAAACCAATATGTTCATCGTAGGAAAGATAACGCTGATTTACAAAAATTCGATAACAACCTATCAAAAAATCGCGGGAACTAATCGGACTAAGTACGGGTTCGCTATAAGTTTCCGACTTATTTTTTGGTGTTTCAATACGTTTAAAAATCCAATCATCACCAAAAGCTAAACTCTCTTTAAAATCTCGCCAAACTTTACACAGAGTTGAAACGGGAAGCGAAAAAGGTAATAATTTTTGAATATCAATTGTGTCTCCATCATCAAAATCAAAAATACCTGATTGTTCCCAAGTAAAAATACTGCGATTATCTACCTTACGAATTAAATCTTGTGCGGCAGATTCATCCCCCCGAAAAACAGCAGCCTCAAATTTATTTTCAAACTCCATCTGACTGTTATCTCGACGTTTTAGGGTGAGTAAATCTTCCTGGGAGTGAACTTGATTAATCCATGCTTCCTCAATTCTAAAACCAACATGCTGATTTAATTTTATCGATTCTGTATGTGCTTGTAATACCTGCCAAGTCAATTCGCAAATTTCTTTCTTATAGGGCAAAAAACTTTCTTTTTTCTTCGGTATATTCTCGCAATCTAAAACCTTATCCTTGCTAGGACAAAGTTCTTCTATTTCCTCCAAATCAGTTTCAGCTAATTCCTGGTTTTCTCGATTAACTTCTACAGAACGATAAACAAAAACCTCCCCCCTTTCTCCTGGAAATCTCGCACAACGTCCAGCACGTTGTAATAGGGAGTTCATCGGACAAAGTTGGGAATGTAACACTTCGCAAGTAATGTTAATTCCTGCTTCGATTACTTGAGTAGAAATTAAAACTTCACAAGTAGTATCATTAGTATTTTGCCAATGTTGAGCAAATATATCTTTGAGATTATTCTCTTTGACTGCACGATGTTCGGGTAAAAATCTTGCGTGAAGAAGAGTAATATTTAACTCGCAATCTTGATTCAATTTTTCTAAATCCCGATAAAGTCCCTGTGCTTGAGAGACAGTATTGCAAATAATAATGACTCGCTTTCGTCGCTGTGCGTAAATATCATCCCAGATAACTTGTGCGCTGAGAGGTTGCGACATCGCACGAAAAATTCGACAGCGATTAGCTTCAATTATTTTTAAATCTGAGTCTTCAACTCGAATAATTTCCATGAGGTGAGGGGTAATTTTAAAGCATATCTAAGAAGCCTTTTAATGTCATGCTAAATGGAGCGAAGCGTAATGAAGCATCTCATAAACTTAACGGCAAGTCGAGATTCTTCACTCCACTTCGTTACGTTCAAAATGACAAAATTATACTTACCGAACTTTTGAAACATCTTCTTAGAGTATATCTGAGAAGCCTTTTAATGTCATGCTGAATGGAGCGAAGCGTAATGAAGCATCTCGTAAACTTAACGACAAGTCGAGATTCTTCACTCCACTTCGTTACGTTCAGAATGACAAA
>CAXTCQ010000263.1:0-11780 GCA_964242965.1 uncultured Calothrix sp.
CTCCCCTTCTCCCCTTCTCCCCTTCTCCCAATGTAAACAAATATTACAAAACTGCTGTCAAAACGCTTTACTATATTGACAACCAAGCAAACAACCGATAACTTGAATTACATACCCGGGTAAAGACCGTTAAAAAGCAATATGCAAGTTAAGCAAAAGGTTACTCTATATCTGTCGCCAGAACTGCACAGAAGGTTAAAAATACGTTCAGCAGTTGAATCCGAGCCAATGTCCGACCTCGCCGAGCGAGCATTAGTTTTCTATTTAGCTAATTCCGAATTAGTTGACGAAGTTGAAGCCTCCTATGGCAAAACGCACAGAGTATATTCATGTCCAAGTTGCGAAAGCTCATTAGTCCTACGCGATGGTGAATTAGCTTCTTTGGGTAAGCAAGCAGGAGTTATTGGTCAGATATCATCCATGAACGAATTGGATGAAGACGAAACTCATCCCAAAGGTGAGGAAGAATTAGTTCCTTGTTAAATTAGGAATTACGACTTCATCCAGTAATTTCCATTGTCCGAATAAAAAGCGGTGCAATATTTAAGTTTCCAATCAAAGGTCTCAAGAAGGTTGATATGAAAGAAGAGCTCAATATCCTCATTCAAGCTCAATACCCGCTAATCTATCTTGTGACCTCCGAGGAAGAGCGGGCGGAACAAGCGATTTCGACAATTGCTCAATCCTCAAAGCCGCAACGACGAGTATATGTGTGGACTGCAACTCATGGCATCGTTGAATACGGTCAGCCAAGGAATGTTACCCAGCATAATACTGTATCATCAGAAGCGGCAATTGATTGGATAATTAGAAATAAAGAGCCTGGTATATTTATTCTTAAAGATTTTCATCCTTTTATAGAAGCACCTGTTACAACAAGATGGCTGCGCGATGCGATCGCTTCCTTTAAAGGTACGCAAAAAAGTATCATCTTGATGTCGCCAATGCAACAGGTTCCCATTGAGTTGGAGAAGGAAGTAGTAGTACTAGATTTTTCCTTGCCCGACATGGGAGATTTGAATAAAGTTTTAACTACCCACATCGACCAAAATCGCGGACGCAGGTTAACAACCGAAGCGCGAGAAAAGCTCCTGCGAGCAGCTTTAGGTCTAACTAAAGACGAAGCTGAAAAAGTCTACCGTAAGGCACAGGTAACTAGCGGGCGTTTGACGGAAGATGAAGTAAATATAGTTTTATCTGAGAAGAAGCAGTTAATCCGCCGCAATGGTATACTCGAATACATAGAAGAAGATGAAACCATTGACGCTGTAGGTGGACTGGAAGAATTGAAGAAGTGGTTAAAGCAGCGTTCCAACGCTTTTACCGAAAGAGCTAGAGAATACGGTTTGCCGCAACCCAAGGGTATGTTAATTCTGGGTGTTCCCGGTTGCGGTAAGTCATTGATAGCTAAAACTACTTCTCGATTGTGGGGTCTGCCACTGCTACGCTTAGATATGGGTAGGGTGTACGATGGTTCAATGGTCGGTCGTTCGGAAGCTAATTTGCGAAACGCGCTCAAAACTGCCGAATCGATTTCTCCAGCGATATTGTTTATTGACGAGTTGGATAAATCATTTGCTGGTAGCGGTGGTTCCGGTGACTCCGACGGCGGTACATCAAACCGCATCTTCGGTTCGTTCCTGACCTGGATGCAAGAGAAAAAGTCTCCAGTATTCGTAATGGCAACAGCTAACCGCGTTGAACGGTTGCCAGGAGAATTCTTGCGAAAAGGACGTTTCGATGAAATATTCTTTGTAGATTTGCCAACACCTGAAGAACGTCAAGATATCTTTACAATCCACTTGACGAAACGCCGTAGTGACATCTCACGCTTCGACCTTGAACAATTATCGAAGATGTCCGATGGCTTCTCTGGGGCAGAAGTTGAACAAGCGATAGTCGCAGCAATGTACGAAGCATTTGCTCAAGACCGCGAGTTCACCCAACTAGATATTATTGCTGCACTCAAAGCCACGCTCCCACTGTCTCGAACGATGCAAGAGCAAGTAACCGCTCTGCGAGACTGGGCTAGACAGCGTGCGCGTCCCGCAGCGTCTTCCATAGCTGAATATCAGCGCATGGAATTCTAAAAGCTTTCCTCTGCTACCACAGGGGGAAAGGCTAGCCCAAAAGCTAGCGCTAACAAAAAAGCCGCAATCAATCGATTACGGCTTGGACTGAAACGAAACAAACGAAACTATCTTCTCTTTTGGAGGAAACCCAAATGTCTCACTTTAGCACTCTGCGTACCAAAATCACCGACGCTGAAATCCTCAAAGCTTCTTTGCGTGACCTTGGTATCTCCGTTAAGACCGAAGCTGATGTTCGCGGTTACAACGGTCAGCGCGTTCGCTCTGATATCGTTGCAGTTCTTGAAGGCGAATATGACTTGGGTTGGTCTCGCAACAGCGATGGTTCTTTTGACCTTATCGCAGACCTCTGGGGTGTCGCTAAAAAGCACAATCAAACCGAGTTGATCAATTCGATCAACCAAAAATACGCAGTTAACAAAACTTTGTCAGAAGTTAAGCAACGCGGTTTGCAAAATGCCAACGTTAAGTTGGTATTGCAATAATAATTAATTTAGCGCGTTCCCAAAGCTGCACGGGTTAACTAGCACAGTATAGCGGTTAGCCCGCTTTTTTTCCAGGACTGAGAGCAATCTCAGTCCATATTTTTTTAGTTAATAATTATAAGTCAATTTTTAGTTGTTAATTGGTTACTAAATCCTAACTGCGAACGATTAACTCTTTACTAAACTTAAAGTTAGCATTTCTTAACGGTCGTTGTCAGTCGTCTGTGATTCAGTTGCAGAATTATTGATAGCTCAAGTTTTGGCAATAAGTAATTGGATTTTTGCTACAAGTGATACAGATTGTATTTTGGTGACGTAAGCACCAACCAAACTGCATAACAAAATTTAAACTTGGTATACTTAAATTATTCGACTTCGTTTGATGCCCGACAGGGATTATAAATCCCTGTCTAATAGCAAAAATCCACGCTCAGTGGATTGATAATTTATGAGCTTTCGATTTCACTTATAAGCGCTTCCACAACAGGTCTGTAGGTTGGGTGCAGCGAAACGTAACCCAACATTTTCCTTGGAATTGTCGAGTTATGCGATACGCATGATTGCGTTAAGCTTTGCTTATTGCGCAAGCGAACCGTAGGTTTATCGCTACCCTCCGGATTCTCAATTATGAGTACATCTAACCTATAACTATAACTACAACGAAGGCGGCATTAAGTAAAAGCCCAACTTCTAGCCGTTTGTAATGTAACAGATAGATTGTAGGGGCGGGGTTTTCCCGCCCTTTACGATAATCCACGCAACATAAAGTAGATTATAATGCGGTAATTAATAACCTACGCGAAGAAAGAATTGTATATTGTTTACTTCTGGAATTTTTTGAACTGCCTCATGAAAATTCGCACGCTGGGACATTTAAATCAGCGGCTAACGGATGATTTAATATGGAGAAAAAAAGAGATATCTGACTTAAAAAGTTTGATAGAGACTAGAAGTTTTAGCACTATTCTTGCATAACGCTGTATTACGCAGTGGAGTAACACTTCTATATGCCCATTGGCAAGGATATATTAAAACTGCTGCAACTGTTTATGCCATATCTTTTTCCCACAAAATCTAATTAACTGTATTTTTGAATACAGTTAATTAGACAGCATTCTGATTTTCAGTCTGTTTTCCAAGGCGATCGCTAAAGTTTTCGGTTTACTGACTTTGTAATACCATGCTCATAAGCGGAAGCTGGTCCCTTAATCAGCAGGTTCCGCGAACACCACTTCGTAAAGATGAAACTCATTCTCAGCGATGCCTTCCCAATACGGTGACTCTGACCCAAATCCCGGTTGCTTCTGTAGCTCTTCAATAGCTGCTCGATCGCGCCACTGCCCGTAATTGATCAGACGGGTGCCGTCCTGGCTACGGTGGAAGTTAGCAGAGATAAGTCCTGGCTGCTGCATCGCTATTACTACCTCTTCCTTGGCCAAATCCACCATGCGCTGCTGGTTCTCCGGTTTCATCCGGAATTCAGCAAAGTGAGTAAGAAAACCTCCTTTGGAAATTTTGGGGATGCCAACTTTTGACTCGGAGATAACGACTTCATAGACATGTGCGTCCGGTCTGGGAAACTCTGAAAGCTTGGCACCGACTGCTTGTACGTCGTTATTGTTAACAAAAGCTTGGTAGTCTGACTGGCTTTTCCACTGCGCGTAGTTCGCGACCTTTACGCCGTCTAGACTTTTGTGTAAGCTGGCTGAGACAAAACCAGGCTGTTGCTTCACTGTAACCGTAAAGCTGATGATGGTATCTATCAGTTCCTGCTGTCGTTCAGGTTTGACTGTGAAGATAACTATCACCGTAATGACTTCGTTGTTTTTTGCAACAGTGGGCACTTTGATACCTCGTTGTGTTGAACTACAATTCTGGCGCTTTTTTCGCTGGGGCAATTACGGCGGTGTGGGACAGCCTATTTTAGCTGCCCGATGCAACTATCTCATGAAATAAAAAGCAGGGAAACCTAGAAAAATGGTTAGGGGTGAAGAGCGCTCTTCGTCTGACTTGCCTGCATCTGTAACAGTCCAAGCACTTTGACCACAGCGCTTTGTAAAACGCACGTTCTCCCGCAACAGGCTATTTAGAGATTTCTAGGGAATCCTAATTTTTTTATGTTTGTATAACACTCACCGCTTACCGCTCAATAATGTTTACCCAAAACTACCCACAAGTGGACTTTTCTAGACAAACCGGAGGAATAGCGGTCAATTCCTGCTCCCCCAGTGGAGTCACACCACTGCTGCCTGACGGGACTTACACTTCCGTCCTTGTACTTGAGCTTTGGTTATCTCTTTATACCCGGTGTCAATCAAGGTGTCGCCAGTAGAACCTGTTAGATTGGGTGAAAACAAGCATTACTACACATTAAAGCTTTGTAACGCTTTACGAAAATCGGCTGTATGCAACGACGTGTAAACGCACGCTTTATTAATAAAAGTCTGCAAGGCGTTTCGTGCTACCGATATTTCTACTTTACCACAACAACAGTTACCTTTTTTATCAACATCTGGGTAAGCGTGATTAACAATTGGCTTACAGTAGCCAGCCCCACTTTTTCGCGTTGCTCCCGTTGCAAAAATGGGGGAAGGGTCGAAATCTTGCTTAATGTACCGTAAATCCTCCATCAATGACGATCGGTTGCCCAGTGATGTAGCTAGCGGCATCAGAACACAGAAAAAGGACTGTTTGAGCAATCTCTTCTGCCTGCCCCAAACGCCCCATTGGCACCTCAGCGACCAGACTTTCTGAGTTACCTCCTAGCCGATCCTGCATGGGAGTGTCAATCAGTCCAGGATTGACGGCATTAATGCGAATTCCCTGTTTAGCATAATCGAGCGCAGCCGAGCGCGTCAGTCCCATCACTGCATGTTTACTGGCATGGTAGGGAGACGATCGCGGAAACGCAATTAACCCTCCCATCGATGAATTATTCACAATCACCCCCGATCCTTGGGTAAGCATCTGTTGAATTTCATATTTCATGCATAAGAACAGCCCCCGCACATCGATCGACATTAGTTTGTCAAAATCCTCGATCGATTGTTCGTGTAGCGGTTTGAGAACAGGTTCGATTCCAGCATTGTTAAATGCACAATCTAACCGATCGTACTTTTCGACGGTTTGCTGAATCAGTACTTTGACCTCTGCTTCACTCGATACATCGGAGCGCACAAACATGCAGTCCGCACCCGATTGACGAATCAAGTTTGCGGTCTCTTCCCCTTCCGATTCACGTCTGCCCGAAAATACAACTTTCGCGCCTGCCTGCCCGAAGGCGAGCGCAGTCGCTTTCCCAATTCCCGATGTTCCGCCCGTGATTAAAACAACTTTACTTTCAAGTGTCTGCACATCTATCTCTTAATTGTTTCAAATTTCAAGTGTGATTCTGAGTCCAAGTGCGATCCACCAGATATCTACTGTGCAGATTGCATCAGAACTCAGCCCCTTTTTGGTATTGGAACAGTTTCCAACGAAGCGACTAAGCCCCGTAGTGACGCCATTTGAAAGGGTTGGACTTGGTCATGGAGACAAGAATCAACGGATACAGTCTCAAATACGGTTGTTGAAAACGACTGAAAGCCAGTTTCAGTATTCTCAAGCCTCATGAGGTTTCCTCTTGTGTTGAAATCAAGCATCAAGGATCTGCAACCCGAAGCACGATCTTGCCGCCCGTGTGTCCCTTTTCTAACTGAGTGTAGGCTTGGCGCACATCGTCGAGGTCGTATACGGCTGCCACCGGAACCTGCAACTCCCCGTTTGCGACCAGTTGGGCAATCTCAGCTAGAACAGTATTCGGCGACTCAGCCTCAGAACCTCCATCAGTGTGAACCTTGTGTTGAGCCGCCGCCTCAAAATCAATGATGGTATTGATGCGATTTGGCTCAACTCCCAGCTTGATCGCCAGATCGACGTACCCGTGACCCACCGTGTCGATGACCGCGTCGAAGCCATCCGGAGCCACACGACTCAAGCTCGCCTGCAAATCGGTGTCGTAGCCAACTGGAATTGCGCCGAGCGATCGCAACCAGTCGTGGCGCGATGCTCCAGCCGTGCCGACAACCGTAGCGCCAGTTCGCAGAACCAGTTGCGTCACGAGCGATCCCACGCCGCCAGCCGCGCCAGAGACCAGAACCGTTTCTCTACGTTGGGGCGCAACCGCAGCAACGGCAGCCTTTGCGGTCGCTGCCACGACGAACAGAGCGCCCGCCACCTCCCAACTCAGCGATTCTGGCTTGACGATTACTTGCTCGGCAGGAACAGAAACAAACTCAGCCTGGGAAGAGCGCTCATTCGACCAGCCCATAACCTCAGTACCTACCGCAGGACTGGTCACGCCCGCTCCAAGTTCAGCCACGATGCCAGCAAAGTCTGTTCCCTCACCACAGGGAAATGTGGTGGGAAAAATGTCTTCGAGTTTACCTTCGCGTATGGTGATCTCACCCGGATTTGTACCCGCCGTGATGACGCGAACCAGAACCCGACCTGGACTGAGCGAGGGTCTTTCAACCTCGATGACATTGAGCACATCCACATGTCCAAAGCGATCAAAGCGCACTGCTTTTGTCATCTCTTACCTCCTCCGAATTCGTTGTTATCCATTACTAGACTTCTGCATCAATGGGAGCGTAACAAATTAGCGTGATTTGTAGTATGGACTTTGAGCGATTCAAATTATTGAGAATAGCTTACGAAGAAATAGGTTTTTCTAAGGCAAATTTCTCAATAAGAAGGCTTTAAACCAGCAAAATACTACAAGTGTGACAAGAACACCATAATTTGTTACGCTCCTAGCGAGCAAGGCAAATCACTTGAGAGCTTACGCGGGTAAGCTCTTGAACAATAGCTGAGCCGATAAATCCTGTAGCCCCGTAACAAATACAAGCATACTTTGATCTTCTTCTGATAAATTTGCTTTGCAATTTATTATAGGGTTGCACCTTTATTTGATAAATCCACAACAGTCCCAATTTATTGCCTAATCGTCCACACTAAGGTATTGCACATAAATATGCTTTGACGGATCTTCTTGAGAGATTATGGAAAAATTGTGCCCTGAGCTAGCAAAGGCAATTCATCTATTCTCACCCAGAGAGGGGTTACACGAGTCGCCCGTGCCGGGTGTTCACTGTGTAAAATTTTCAAAGACAGATCGGCCTATGAAACGATATTGGCGTGGCTGTTTCGCAATCGTTGCTCAAGGCTGCAAAGAGATCGTTTTGGGGCATGAAGTTTACCGATGCGACGAGGCTCATTACACCGTGACCCCGATTGATTTGCCCGTGATCAGCAGCATCGCTTCGGCATCAATCGAGAAGCCGTTTCTCGCTTTGTTGATCGACTTAGACCCGCTCACTTTGAGCGAAGTCACGGCGCAGCTCGAAAAGGAATTTCTAAAAGAAACAGAGAATCCTCAACGTGCGATGTTTACCGGAAAAGCAAATAATAAAATTTTGGAAGCCACGATTCGGTTAGTGAAACTCTTTCAGACGCCCGAAGATGCACCAGTGCTAGGACAATTAGTTATCAAAGAAATACTTTTTCATCTTTTGAAAGGGGCGGAGGGATTAGCAATTCGACAATTCGTGCGTTCGGGGAGCAAAATGCATAGAGTATCCCAAGTTATTCATGCGCTGAGTTCAAATTTCAGCGAAGAAGTGGATATCTCTGCTTTGGCAAAGGCTGCGAACATGAGCCGTTCTGCTTTTTTTAAGCATTTTAAAGAAGCAACCGCAGTGAGTCCCATCCAATATCAGAAGCGACTGCGTTTGCTAAAAGCAAGGCGTTTGATGACTGAGGAAGGCCAAACAGCCGAGGGTGCGGCGTTTAAAGTAGGTTACAATAGCGTGTCGCAATTTAGTCGAGAGTATTCGCGCATGTTTGGTAACTCCCCTTTGCGAGATGCGCTAAAGGTCAAAAAAACTCAGTAGACCGAAAACTTTGGCGATCGCCTTGGAAAACAGACTGAAAATCAGAATGCTGTCTAATTAACTGTATTTTTGAATACAGTTAATTAGATTTTGTGGGAAAAAGATATGATAAGCAAACCTAATAAATAAACTTTAGAAGCAATGCTCTACAGAGATGCCAAAACATGCTGCGGAGCGCCACTCGCCCTATGCTTTGCGCACGCTCTATACAAATGCTCAAAAGGGACAATGAGGGCGATCGCACCTCACCCAGATTGATGCGTGGAAGCAGTGTACTCAACCAACCAAAAATGCCTGAAGCGTAATCTAGATAATGGTTATGGGATATGTGTTGGTGTAACCCGCAGCAGGCATCGCTCTGTTAGTACACCATGTTGCCCAAACCAGAGTTTTGGAGAAGCCTTTTGTTTCAGAACACGACGCAGAACGGGCGATCGCGCCTTCGCTAAGCTGGCGCCGAAATCGGGGAGAAAGTGCATAAATTTTTGTAAGGTAGGTAAATAAAAAGGAGATTGACACAGGAGTATTAAAGCAAGGTGAGTACAACAAATGCCCCAGTTTTAACTGATAGTAAAACATTGTGATAAATATGGTTCAGTAACTTTTCATGAATGGAATTGTCTGCACATATAAAAAAGGAAAAAGGCGAGAGCATGGACGAGAGTTTTTTATTTATGCTGTTCATAAAGTGAAGTTGTCATTACATCTAATACATGATGACTATCGTCTTCGTTTTGGAATTGAAAGCAGTTATCGCCTGAAAAATCAATGCCTGATTAAAACAACTATCAAAAATCCTACTATTAGATTTCTATTTGTAGCTTTGGCATTTTTAATTATTAATATTTGCATTTATCTATTATGGCATTATCTTAGTACTTTAAGAAGAAGTAGTAAAAAAGCTTTCTCTTATCTGTTTACTCTCAAACAAATGCTGGAATTTTTACGTCAAACTATAGACCGCTACTATGGGGTAGTCAATGAAGTGTGTTTGACGTAGGACTGCCTGAGGTTGATTCTGGGGGCAAATTCATCAGTTTCCTTTATGACTCATCAAAAACGATCAACTTTTTTGAATTCTCGAAAAACTGTATCACAGGCTACTATTTTTTGACGATCGCCAAAGTTTTCGGTCTGGGCAATAACCTTAAATATTTTATCGTCTCAACGAAATATCAGTTAACTTGTGAAACAAACTTGTCGCATAATCCGCCATTCCCGAAATATAATCTGTGACTTGTAATATTTTCTTATAGGTATCGTCCGTCGAACGGCATTAACCTCAACAACTAAATATTTAATATGTACGGCAAATTTCCGGACATTTCTAGATATAATAAAAGTAACCCAGATTTAGAGGCTGTTATGACAGCAGAAACAAACTCAAACATTAAAACAGAACGTTTAGAAGCTCGTTTAAGCAAAGAGCAAAAAGAATTGTTCCAGCGTGCTGCTGATATTCTAGGACTGACGCTAACAGATTTTACCATAAGCAGCCTTCAAGTAGCAGCGAAACAGGCGATTCAAGAACATGAAATAATGACTTTAAGCAAGCGAGACCAAGAAGTTTTCGTGGAAGCACTACTTAATCCTCCAACCCCTAGCACTAAATTACGGGCTGCGGCTCAATTGTATAAACAACAAATGGGCATATAAGTGACTGTTGAGACTTTGGATAGCCTTGGTTATTTTGTAGAACCGCTAGAAAAAAAACACGATCGCGTGGCTTTCTCTTGCGGTGTTGAGCCATTAGACCGTTATTTAAAACAGCAAGCTGGACAAGATGCTCGTAAACGTGTCGCAGCACCATTTGTTTTAGTTGAAAAAAATTCGACCTCAGTTGTCGGATATTATACACTGTCTGCAACCAGTATTAAGATTAATGAACTACCATTGGAAATCATTCAAAAACTCCCAAAATATCCAGACGTTCCTGCAACTCTTCTTGGTCGTTTAGCTATTGACCAAAACTTTCGCAATCAAGGTTTAGGTCAGATGTTGTTGATGGATGCACTTTATCGAAGCCTACAAAGTGAAATTGCCACAATGGCTGTAGTCGTGAATGCTAAAGATGATAAAGCCCGTTCTTTTTACGAGCATTATGATTTTATTCGTTTTCCCGATTATGACTACAAATTATTTCTACCAATGATGGCGATCGCTGCAATCTTTAAATAATCTCAAGGAAAATCCCCTAACAAATGCACCCCATACATGGGATGCTGGTTAATTGATTAGCTATTGTTTGCAGATGTCAGTTATTTCAGTTACAGTTACAGTTCCCGCGACAACCGCCAATTTAGGGGCTGGGTTTGATTGCATTGGTGCGGCATTAACCCTCAACAACGAGTTTAAATTTACTTGCCTAAACGTTGGCAAAACCCAAATTACCGTTACGGGTACAGAAGCAGCACGAGTTGACACCGATGAGAATAATCTGCTTTACCAAGCATTTTTGAAGTTATATCAATATATAGAGCAAATACCGCCATCTGTCGAAATTGAAATTAAGTTGGGTGTACCCTTAGCAAGAGGTTTGGGAAGTTCGGCAACGGCAATTGTCGGGGGATTGGTTGCTGCAAATGTTCTAGCTTCTGAACCTTTGAGTCAGTCGCAGGTGATGGACTTGGCGATATCAATGGAAGGACACCCCGATAATGTTGTGCCGGCGCTGGTTGGTGGCTGTCGTCTTGCAGCTACGGGTGCTGACCGCTGGGAAATTTGCGATATTCCTTGGCATGAAAGCATCGTACCCGTTGTGGCAATTCCCGATTTTGAGCTTTCCACAAAAGAAGCACGAAGCGTACTGCCAACCGAAATCAGTCGTGCAGATGCAATTTTCAACATTGCCCATTTAGGGTTGTTATTACGCGGGTTGGAAACTGGCAAGCAAAATTGGTTACAAGCTGCATTGCAAGATAAATTACATCAGCCCTACAGAAAATCACTGATAAAAGGATATGACGCTGTGAGCGCTGCTGCCCTTTATGCAGGTGCTTGCGGCATGGTCATCAGCGGTGCAGGACCAACATTACTAGCATTAACCGATACAACACACGCCCCCGATATTGTGGCAGCAATGGCTCAAGCATGGCAAAAATTAGGCGTTAAAGCCGAAGTGCGATCGCTCGCCATCGACAACAACGGCGCAACAATAATTAGGGCGAACAAGGAATAGAAGAATAAACTCCTCTACTTGCCAATTCCTGTACGGGCGGGTTCTAGCGATATATTAAACGGGTACGAAAAATATCGTTAAACCCGCCCCACCC
>CAXTCQ010000264.1:0-11762 GCA_964242965.1 uncultured Calothrix sp.
CATTGAGGATGCCTTGCGTTCCGCGTCTTAACCGCCTTGGCGGTTGCTATAAAAAGCAATCCGCCGCAAGGCGTTTTATATATTTAGGACTTACGCATTTTAACGAAAAACTGTCATTCCCAACGGAGCGCAAGCGAAGTGTTCGCGCTTCGCGTTCCCGAAGGGTAGAATCTTCGAGATGCTACCCTTCGGGAACGCTCCGCGAACACTGCACGGAGCCTGCCCTCGAGCGAAGCGAAGGGTTTCGTACCCCTTCGGGGAGGCAAGCCACAGCATGACAAATTTTTTTTGCGTAAGTCCTAATATTGTTAGTAATTTCATAACGTTGAGCGAAGATTTCAGCTTTTTAAGGTTAGGGATCTAAAATAGAGAGTAGGTAGGTTGCCGATGAGTCATGCGCGTTAGGAGTTTTACTTAATGCTTTCTCCCTTTCCCGGTATGAATCCCTATCTAGAGCATCCTTCCCTGTGGGCGGGAATCCACCATCGGTTAATTACGGCGATCGCCAATGACCTCGCCCCTAAGCTTCGCCCGAAATACATTGTGGCAATCGAGGAGCGCGTGTACGAGGTGAATGGAGATACGGCGCTGCTTGTGGGTGTACCCGATATCTCGGTGCAAAGTTCGCTTTCTTTAGCGCGATCAACTGAATCTAATCTCGCGGTTGCCCCAACAACGGAGCCGATCGAGGTGTTGATCCCTTTACCGGAGATTCTGACAGAGGCATACTTAGAAATTCGTGCCGTAGAAACCGAGGAAGTCGTGACCATCATTGAGGTGCTTTCTCCAAAAAATAAACAGGTGGGAATCGGGCGGTTGCAATACGAAACAAAGCGGTTAAAGATTTTGGGTAGTATGACTCATTTCGTGGAAATCGATTTGTTGCGTCAGGGAAATTCGATGGCAATGGTGGGAAATTTTGGGCAAAGTCATTATCGGATTGTGGTCAGTCATAGCGAAACTCGTCCGAAGGCTCAACTTTATGGGTTTAATTTCCAAGAGCGGATTCCTGAATTGACCGTGCCGTTAAGGGCTAGTGAAGCAGAACCAACGATCGATCTAAAGTCATTGCTTGATGAGATTTACGAGCAGGGGAGCTATGACTTAAGGATTGATTACAGCCGTCCCCCAATTCCCGCTTTGTCAGAATCGGATATGGCTTGGGTGAATGAAAGATTACAACAGCAAAGATTAAGGTAAGGGAACTAAAAGAAGGAAGGGGGCTAATCTGAACGTTTGCCGTAGGCGTTGTATTAACTGGTTCCCACGCTCTGTGTGGGAACCCATGACGGGAGGCTCTGCCTAGGCTGTTGACTTTGTGCATTTTTAGGGTATTTTTAGAAAAATTATCCATGTTACTTTTTATTTATGGAAAAGCCCCTGTAACAGCCACTTTTCCACAAAAATAGTAGACACATTTTTTGCATGAACTATTATGGGCTAAAGGGTACAGAGTCAACAGCCTAGCGTAGGGGCACAGCAGTGCTGTGCCCCTACTGTGTATTGTACTCAAACGAGAACTGCTATATATTCTTCGGCAGGGCACTATGTTAAATCAGTTATACATTCTTTAAATGCATCCCAGTTAAACCCAAAGTAAGTAGGGAATTTCATGACTCCAGCAGTTTTTCTTAAAAAAGTTTCCTTATTATTAATTTCTGTACCATCAAGGTAGAAAACTTGTATGCCTTGCCCAGATAGTGCTTCAATTACTTTCTCGATTTTCTGTTTTCGATTAGCCGCAATTTTTGGTTGAGAGGAAAATGTCATCAAAGATAAATTTCCGTTCATTGAGTCACTCCTAATTTTTATTTAACTACTTTATTTTTAATTTACATCATCCTTAAAAAGTGTTTTTAAAACGCTTTTTTACCTGCAATCTGCCAATGGCTTTGACTATTATTCCAGTATAAATAAAATCTTGATTCATCACTGTTAACCTTATTCTCATTCTTTATAACATACTGCAATTCAGCATAAATAGTTGCAGCATTATTATTTTGCTCGATTAGTTTTATTTGTACAATATTTATACGACTTACATTATTCCACCAATTTACATAATCAGAATAAGTGCCAGTTTTATTTTGAAATATTGGTGTAAGTTTTTTCCATGCAGTTTTGTAAGCTCGTTGATTGAGTAACGAATAATATTCACTGATAAATTCTTCAGCAGATGTTTTTGATGCTTTAATTTTTTCTCTCGAAATAATTTGAATTTTATTGATTAACCAAAAATCATTTAAATTTTTGACTAAAAAAAAGCGTATCTTAGTATCAAGTAGATTCCCATCACTCTTCTTTACATAGTTTGCATCTATGTCTACTATAGCTTCTCGATAAACTTGCGATATTATATCAAATTTTTTAATATCAATTCGTCTAAATTTATCCCACCATCTGATATACGAATCATAACCATTTGGATGATATGACGTATTATCTTTAAGTTCTGTAGATAAAGTATTCCATGCAGTTTCATATTGACGAGAGTTAATATTTCTGTAGTAGTTTTGTATCACTTTGTATGGTGATTTTTCAGGATAAGGAGAGAGTATAGAGGATGGAGGGGAATCAACAATATTAAAAGTTTGTGTAGGAGATGGAGACGGAGAATCCGGGGTATTAAATACTTGTGTAGGAGATGGAGAGGGAGAAACTGGGGGACTAAATACTTGTGTAGGGGATGAAGATGAAGAATTTGAGATGCGGCTAAATATTTGTGTATCCGATGTTTTAATAGGAGCTATTTTAGTGGAATATACATATCCTAATAATACAATTACAAAAATCATAGCCAATGCTTGACTGATTTTTATTAGTGTAGACTTTAGCGAAACTTGTGATGCATAATTTTGTGTATCTAGCATGGATGTAAATAAAATGTTAGAGCCTATAAGAAATACTAACCACCACCCAGCGAGGAAAGATGTAGGATTTATAATACAATTAATTATTCCAAGAATAGGCAAGCAGATAGAGAGGTTAATTCTAGAAATAATTGACATTTTCTGTGTATCTGCAAAAGGTGCTTTTATAGCGCCAAATAATAACACTATAAAAGACCAAATAAATAATAATATAAAATTCCAACTTTTTTCAAACTGTATATATTGGTATAAAATAAAAGCATTTAAAAATATATTAGTAAAAGCAAGTATGTTGCTAAACCAAATATTAGTATTATTTAGATTTTTTTGAGTATTATTACGAACTCCTATACATAATAAAAATCCCGCTAAATAAAAAACTAACCACCATCGTTCCAGAAAGTTTCGAGGATAAATATAACTGCTTATAACTCCTGTTAAAGGAAGTCCTAATGTGAAAATCAATTGATAAAATGTAGTATTATCCGGAGTTTTAAAAGAAGCACATATTCCCAATAAAGACATTAACATTGCCCAGGATGTTAAGGCACCTACTGTTAAGGCACCTGCTCTTTCAAAAATAACACCTGAGTAGCGCATGCAAGTAAATATGACAAAACATAAGCAAGGAATAAATTGTTAGCCCAGAACCCACGACGTATTAATTCATTTTCTTCTGGCATTTCTCCTGCCATATTGGATTCTGGCTTGAAAGGTGTTTGACCGAATAACAAGTGATAAATTATTACAGCTAACCCGAAACGGTCGTGGACTTGAGTACGGTCTACGGTTGAACAATCTATATCTAATAATTCGGGTGGAGTAAAACCCGGCGAACCTACAAGACACCGATAAACCTTGTTTGTTGTGGGATGGCGAACTTGAAACGAATCTGTATCGATGATTGTAGGTAAAGCGCGACTATTTACAAGAATATTTTGTGGTTTGATATCACCCACAACGTAACCAGCAGTGTGAATTGCTTGAATAATAGAGGCAATATTTAATGCTGTTGCGTGCAGGAAACGCCAATCTACATCAAGTTTTAGATTTTTACGTTGCTTCGGGACGTAGATATCAAGCAGTTGTCTACTATTGGTAATTGCTGGCATCAAAAAACCAACATAATTACCTTTATCATCTTTGAGCAGCGACTTAGCCCAAGCAAAAGAAATATGGTTAAGGTGGGAGTTTGGCTCTTGGGGAGGAAATGCTATCATCACCTCAAGCTTTTGCACAAGCTCAGGTTTCAAAGATGTGTTATAAATCTTCGCTACATAACCCCTGTAATTTGTCTGCCAAACTTGTCCTTCACCACCCTGACCAATCTCTTTACTCAAAGTAATCGATTTACCCGTACTGGTGCAGGTGAGAACTGTCATCGAATTTCACTTTTTGTTAAAAAGACACAGCAACAAAGTTTTATCGTCATCGGTGCGAGCATTTAGCCGTTCGGAATCGAGAAAATTCTTTAAATACTCGTCTTCCTTTTCAGGGTCGCTTGTTTCTCCAAGGTATTCCTCTAAAGGTTTGAAGAAAAGTGCAAAGGGTGTCCAGTCAGAAAAACGAATTGCTAGCTTCTCCAATCCATCAGTTGAAGCACAGATAAATTCTTGATGTCCCGTCAATACTCTCACCCGCATCTCATCTAAAGCATTGCTTGAGGTGATAAACGTTGTTTCATTAACGAATTCACCCTTATCTGGCTGAAAAAGCAATTGATATTCCGACTCCTGGGAACGCACTACAATAAATCCATCCCCGATTTGCATCGCTGCAACCCACCGGGGAGTTGCCACAAATATCAACAGCGTACAAGCTAAGTCGTTAACCGAGTAATCTTTACTTTTTGCTTGCTCCTCTAAAGATGCGATCGCTCTTTTCAAAGTACTCTTAAACAGCTTTTTTGCCTCTTCCTCGGAAAGCGGCTGACAAAGGCTTTGCCACCAACGTTTCCGTTTGCGAAGATACCCATTAATTGGTGATAAATACTTAATTACCGTTTCAACAGCCAACTCAGCACCAATATCTGAATATTTGGCACTACCAGCACCGTCAGCAACTGCTCCAACAATTACATCATTAAAAATGTGATAATGCTCGTAGTCTTGACAAGGCATATTTAGCTTTTGATGACTTGTTCCAGGAGCGTAACGCGCAATAGCTCTCCAACTCACAAAAATATCCTTAAATTGATATTACTTTTATACTTAGTACTAATTTTCATAAATCCGTAACGTTAAGGTTCGTTCGTAGTTGCGCTTTAGCGCCCTAATCTTAAATACCGTTACGAACTTACAAAATCCTGTACTTAAATAGTTATTTGTCCCCATTGTACGGGAGGTAACGCCATAGCTGCGCCGATCTTGGCACTAGATACTCGTCGAATCGAAGTAGAAAGCCAGACAAACAAAGAGCGAAAATCCAAACCGTTAAGTAACAATGGTGGACGCTCAGGTGGTGCAATTTGTCTAAGAATATTCATATTGGCATTCTCTACTCCAACAGCAAAGAAACATAATCGACGATTTGCATCGGCTTCCCTTACACTGTGAGCTGCATACTCCCAACTATCTGTTGGCGCTCCATCGGTAATTAAAAATATCCAAGGGCGATAGTATAAAATATTATTTTGCTTATAAACCGTCTTACGAATTTCTAACAAATTCAAAGCAAACTCAATCGCCTCGCCCATTGGTGTACCTCCATTTGCTTCCAACATAGGCGGCGTAAAATAGTCCACAGTTGTAAAGTCTTGAACAAGTTTTACAGGTCCAAATGAAACAATTGCCACCTCCAAACTCAAACTAGTTTGCGTATCTTTTAATACATCTTCTTTAAAAGCTGCAATGCCTCGATTCAACTGTTGGATTGGTTGACCTGACATAGAGCCAGAAGTATCAAGTAACAAAATAACTGGGCAACGATTTTCGGGGTTTTCGACAAATTCGGGGAACCCTACAGGCATTTGATTCTCCTGATAAAGTAAATTTTATTAAAGTATCTTACTTTCATTATTAACTTGAAAAATATTACTTATTCACCAGTGTTTATACTTAGAAAATAGAGAGCTATTTAATATTTTAATGCCCTGCAAATTCTAGAAAGAATGCTCTAAATACAGTATCTTTAAGATATCGAGCTTCTATAAACTTGAGTTATCACACTCTACTAAGGATTGTTATAGTAAGCTGATGTACCTTAAAGTTGGGTAAACCGACGGGCTGGAATGTCCTTAAAATGCTTTAGCTTCAAGAATTTGAATTAGGATAAGAATAAAGGAGAACAATCCGCAATGAATTTATCTTTTGTAACATCTCCGCGCCAAAATCCTTTAAATTTTAATTATCACGCGCTGATTGAATATGAGTCAGATGGTAAGGTTGTGGCTACAGTATTGGGTATGTCAGAATGTAAGGGTTATGGTGATACAGAAGAGGTAGCATTAGCGAACCTATACGAACATCTATCTGTAAGATTAGCAAATGCTAAAATTGTGCCAATCAAACTCAAACCTTCTCTAAAAGAAAATCCTTGGATGAAATTGGCAGGTAAGTATAAAGACGACCCACAGTTTCAAGCTATGCTTGATTACATAGAAGCAGACCGTCGTCAGCTTGATAAAGAAACGGAAGCTTATTATCAGCAATTAGACAATCGGGATGAAGAAAAGTGACGTGGATACTTGACACGGATTGTTTGTCACTTTTACAGAGAGGACATCCAAATTTAATACGACATGCTAGTAATATTAATCCCGAACAGATTTTTATAACGATTATTACAGCCGAAGAACAACTGCGCGGACGACTTGATACTATTAGAAGGGCATCACCTGGAGATGATGTGTCACTTGCTTATCTAAAATTGCGAGATACATTGGAAGATATTAGAACACTTAACTTACTTGATTTTACTCACGAAGCTTCTAATTGTTACGAGGATTTGCTTAAGCAGAAAATCCGTATCGGTACAAGAGATTTACGAATAGCTGCGACAGCGCTTTCAGTGAATGGTATTGTTATTACCCGAAATCGTAAGGATTTTATCAAAGTTCCTAATTTAATAATCGAAGATTGGACTGTAAATTAGCTACTAGGGTGCGTTAGCTGTTCAAGGGAGCGTTCCCGCTTTTTTAAGCGTAACGCACCATTTTGTAGATATGATTGGTTAATAATTAGTCATTATTTTGTTTGCTTTTTTACGAGTAAGCGATTATTTAATTAAGCAGAAAAACATTTAGTGGTGTATCTGTTGCCCCCCAGTATTCTTGTGCAGAGTGTAAAATATCAATTGCTATCTGCCATTGAGTTGAGTCAGCCTGCGCGAAAATATCAGGACGTTCATATAGTAATATATATTCTTTAGCAGGACACCATGCTAAATCAGTAATACATTCTTCCAATGCATCCCAGTTAAGCCCAAAGTAAGCAGGGAATTTCATTACTTCAGCGGCTTTACTTAAAAAAGTTTCTTTATTCTCAATTTTTATACCATCAATGTAGAAAACTTGTATACCTTGACCAGATAGTGCTTCAATAACTTTCTCAATTTTCTGTTTTCGATTAGCTGCAAGTTTTGGCATTGAGGGAAACGTCATAAAAGGTAGATTTTCGTTCATCGCTTTTTTTTAAGTTTATGGATAAATCAATCAATGAAACACGAGTGTATAAAATTGATGGAGGCTTCGTGAATGGATAGTGTTATGTAATTGAAGTACAAATAAACCCTACCAGTAACTTTTATGACTCAAACACAAGCCGAACTAAAGCTACTTACCTTCGATGAATTTATCGAATGGTATCCAGAAAACTCAGAAGTTCGTTACGAATTACATGATGGGGTGATTGTTGAGATGCCAAAGCCCACAGGAGAGCATTCTGATTTAGCAGGTTTTTTGATTGAAGAATTACTCATCACAATTAGAGAGATGGGTAAGCGCGGCATCTGGACTATACCGAAAGAATCCATTATTAAACTGTACCGCGACAAATCAGGTTACGAACCAGACATTATTGTTTTAAATCAAGAAACTATCGACACTGAGACGCGCTGGAAAAAAGAATCAGTTATCCAGAATGCTAATTCGGTTAAACTAATAGTTGAAGTAGTTTCAACCAACTGGCAAGATGACTACTACGATAAGCTTCGTGACTATGAAACGATGGGGATACCCGAATATTGGATTGTGGATTATGCAGCGTTCGGTGGACGTATATTTATCGGTAGTCCCAAAGTTCCCACTATTTTCGTCTGTGAACTTATTGATAGTGAATACCAGATGACACCGTTTAGAGGAACTGACCGTATCGTGTCGCCTACTTTCCCGCAACTGAACCTAACAGCGCAACAGATTTTTGACTCAGTAATTTAATTAAAATCCCCTATGGCACTACTTCCGTAATTAAATAAGCTTTATGCAAAATTCATTTTAAGTATAGTGACTTAATAGACACAACAGTTTTTAATAGACTGAAAATGTCATATATTTAATTATTAAGGAAGAAATAGTTCGCTAAAACAAACTTCAATTTGAGGAAATGCTAGTAATCTAATTGCATTATCTACATTAAAGATAGTTTTTTGTTGATAACCTGTCTTACTAGGGTTTCTATAAACATATACTTGCCCTTGAATAATATCTAGAACCCAATATTCCCGGATATTTTCTTTTGCATAAATTACAGCTTTTTCTGTGCAATCGAAATCTAAAGTCGAATCGGAAACTTCTATTAATAAAAATATTTCGCTACTTGAGGGGTGATGATTGCCGTAAGCACCCGGATCGATTTCCACTACAGCAACATCGGGTTCGGGTTCGGAGGAAGATAAAGTTATTGGCAGTTGCGTGCGAATATGAGCTTGTCCTGCCAGTATTAGCTTAAAGTAATCAGATGCTCTTTGAGTTGTACCTGCGTGGGGTGGTTTTTGTGGACTCATTTGAATGATTTTACCGTCTAGTAATTCCACCTGGTCTTCTGTAGTGAGAATGCCAGCATCAATCATTTGATGATATTCTTCGACCGTCCACAGGCGGTATTTGGTGGTAATCATTTCAATTATCCTTGATTGTCGTCCCTTTTGATTCGGTTATTAATATTTCTATTATTGTCTGATATTTTAGGTTTGACTTACAAAAATTCAGACGCAATACTTTGCGCCCCTAGATGTAACTATAAATACATCAATCAGGGCGCAATGCCTTGCGTCCTACCATGATAACATCTTGGAAATGTATCGCTTTAAATTGCCCGCGATAATTTTCTTTGTCGTGTTGCTTGATGTGCGTCAAAAATTACAGCAATATTGCGAACTAGTAATCTACCGATTTCGGTGATACTGATATGTTGACTCGATAAATTTACCAATCCATCCGCTTCTAAAAGCTGTAAATTGTCGATTTCTGCTACAAAATACTCGTTAAAATTAATCCGATACTTTGTTTCGATTTCTTGTTTATCGACTCCTGTACCCGACATAATCCCCATCACTACATCACGACGCAAAATGTCATCTAAGCTCAATTTATAACCTTTAGAAGTTGTTAAAATTCCAGCTTCGATTGCTGCATAATAATCCTTTAATTGCTTGTGATTTTGCGCGTAAGCATCTTCAAGCATACTTACCGATGTTGCACCAAAACCTAATAATTCGGCTTGTCCGTGGGTTGTGTAACCTTGAAAATTGCGTTTGAGGGTTCCGTCGCACTGCGCTACAGCTAATTCATCTTCAGGTTTGGCAAAATGGTCCATTCCAATAAATAGATATTTACTGCGCGTTAATTCCTCAATCGTCATTTGCAAAATTTCTAACTTTTCCTGCGGTGTTGGTAGCGCATCTTCACGAATGTTCTTTTGTGTGGGTTTTACCCAAGGTACGTAAGCAAAGTTGAATACTGCAATTCTATCGGGGTCTAATTTAACTGTCTTTTGAATCGTTTGTTGGAAGCTAGCGAATGTTTGATAGGGTAAACCATAAATTAAGTCAACATTGACACTTGCAAATTCAGCCTCTTTAATCCAGTTCATCACATCAAACAGCATTTCCTCTGGTTGGACGCGATTCACAGCAGCTTGTACTTGGGGGTCAAAATCTTGGAGTCCGAAGCTAATGCGGTTAAATCCAAGTTCGCGCAAAAAGAAAATGTAATCTTTGTCAATGTAACGCGGATTGATTTCAATTGAAACTTCGGCATTAGGGTCAATATCAAAGTTACGAGTAATGTGCTTCCAAATATGTCCTGCTTGTTCGGTACTCAAGTAATTGGGAGTACCACCACCCCAATGAATTTGAACAACGCGACGTTCGGAGTCAATTAATTTAGCAGTTTGTTCGATATCGCGTACCAAATTTTCGACGTAGGGGATGGCAATATTCTTGTTATTGGATACGACAACATTACACCCGCAAAAATAACAGGCGCTCTGACAAAATGGTATATGAAAATACAACGAAAGTGGAGTTTGGCGGTGATTTGAGCGAGCGATCGCATCTCCAAAATCCGCTTGTGTAAAAGCTTCTGTTAACTCAGTAGCAGGTGGGTAACTCGTGTATCGCGGTGTAGGTGTATCGTATTTTTTGATTAAATCTAAATCAAACTTCACACCAGGTAGTTGAAAAACCATTTAATTCTTTCCAATGAAGCGAAAGGGTAAAAAGGAAAGGGGAAAGGGGGAAAGGGAAAGGGGAAATAACAACCCTATCAGCTTTCCCCAAATAATTCTGGATTGAAAATGCTTAACCGAGTTATTTTGAATGCGCTACTTCGGTACTGCCAGAATTGTGCGATCGCATCAAGGAATTGTACATAACTTGACCGATAGCTTGAATTAAGTTACCTTCCAAGTCTTGCGCTGCTTGCACGTTCAAATGGAAGGCATGGTTCGCTTCGGCTACAATGCGATCGCAAGTATTCTCATCGAGTGGTAGTGCGTTTAATGCTTGACGATACTTGTCTTTGAAAGCAGTTTTGTCGGGAATTTGTTCAAAGTTGTAAAACGAAGTACCTTGATGACCTTCGAGTTTTAAAGTACTCTTTGCCAACTTTTGGAACATCTGACCCCCCGAAAGGTCGCCCATATAGCGAGTATATGCATGTCCTAAGAGCAATATCGGCTCTTTTTGAGAAATTTCTTGAATTCGCGCTACATAAGCTTGAGTTGATTTGGTGGGGGCTATTTGCGCTTTCCAGTTTTTGCCGTAGTAAAATTCGAGGTCTTTTTCTAAATTGCCTTTGCGATTGAGTTCTGGGAAATACAGCGCTTTGATTGCAGGGTGTTCGCGGTGCTTTTGTAATGCTGCTTCGAGTTCGCTGTAGACACAATACAGGTTGCCCAAAAAGTTTGCAAAGCAGTTTCGATCGACCACACCCTTGAGAAAACACTTTGTAAAACCAACATTTTCCGCTGCTGTATGTGCCTTCTGGGTTCCAGCACGCAGTTTTATAGCGAGATTACTACTCATTCTTATTTCCTGATTTCTGATAAATTGGTCAGTCACAGACTCACGGCGACCACCAATTCACCGTTTGATGCCGACACGAACGGTTCGGATTGCAGAGAAATGAGATTTTTTGTACCGTTAGAAGCCTGTTTTCCGTCGATACAAAATTCCAGCCATGCTTATTTCTACCAAAAATCTTCAACGATTGCTAGCTTTATATCTATATAGTTATTCACATTTATTTACATATCGTTTTTAGCAAACTCCTCCCCGCGTTTTTGTGGAGGCAGAACTGTTTCATTTTTGATCGAAAAAAGTAGGTATTAATTTCTCGTTTACATTATAGGCAGTCGTAGGGGGACGGCATTGCCGTGCCCCTACAATTTTGCCGTGCCCCGACACTATTGTTGGCAATCTAATTTTCTCTTTGAAAACGAAACAGTCCAGTTC
>CAXTCQ010000265.1:0-11745 GCA_964242965.1 uncultured Calothrix sp.
CCTCCCCTACTTCCCCCTCGGACCCTACTCCCTACTCCCTACTCCCTACTCCCTCTTTCCAAGTAACTTTCACCCAACTTAACGGTGTTGCTCAGTTGCTTGAAAATAATCGACTGATAAAGTATGAAGTAGCGGCTACACCTGTAAGTGGTGGTAATGTTTTCGTTCGCGGTAAGTCTCGTCCCAGGACAAATACGAATGATTTAGAAGATGATTTAGACCTGCAAGTTGACGGTATACTTGCATCAGATGTGACTCGACTCATAGAATTACCCGTAGAATTACAGGCGGGTCGAGTGAAGGGCGATTTGAGAGTTTATTCTGTAAATAGGCGATCGCCTTTACTATTTGGTACTGCTACCATGCAAGGCGTACAAGTCCAAGTAGAGCGAATGCCAAGGGCATTTGTAAATTCGCAAGGCAATCTCAGTTTCAACAAAACTGAAATCAAGTTAGAGAATGTTACTACTAACTATGGCAAAGTACCTTTAGTAGCAAATGGAACAATTGACCGCATCGCTGGTTTTAATTTGGCAGCGCGTGTCAATGCAGTCAGTGCGCCGAATGTCCAAGAAACGCTAAAGTTGAAGTTGCCATTACCCGTAGCAGCGAATTTAAACGCAGATTTGCTCTTAACTGGGCAAATTACCGAACCATTCCTAACTGGGAAAGTTAATACAATCGACAATGCCAAAGTTGACAAAGTTGATTTTAGTAGCATTGCCGCAAAATTTGAGTTTGCCACAAGGGCAGGTTTAATTACATTTAAGGATATTCAAGGCAAAGCTGCTGTCGGTGGTGATATTTTTGGAACCGGTCAAGTTAGGGTTGGACTGAATAATCCAGGGGTGGATTTTAACTTGACAGCAAAAAATTTACCGGGAGATGCTCTAGCGCAACTCTACAATATTAATAATCTCGATTTCAAGATTGGGGAAGTTGCCGCTACTGCCCAACTTAAAGGGGCACCCGATAACGTTCAAACTACTGTAAAATGGGTTTCCCCTAACGGTACTTATCCCGGTACTGGTGAAACTATTGTTAATTCCGACCGTAGCGTATTATTCCAGAATGTGGCGTTGAATGTTGGGAATGGTAAAGTTGTAGCTACGGGTACTTGGGTCAAAGATAAATGGCAGGTAGCAGCAGACACTGCGGGTATTGAAGTAGAAGGCTTTGTTAATAAGGAACAACTCGAAAATGTCAATATTAAAGGTGTAAAATTTGACGGTCGTCTCAATATAGCTGGAACCACTGCCCCATTTAATATTGCCAGCATTCAGTCCGAAAACGCTGGAATTGGACTTGGTGGGGGTCGAGTTGCCATTTCTAACATCAAATTCGACGACCAAAACTTTGCCGCACAACTTGTTGCGAATAATGTCCGGTTGTCTCGCGTCCTCAAGGAGTATGCACCAGTTTTGCAAAATCCTCTAGCTGGGACTTTCCAAATTGCTGGCAACCGCGAAAATCTGACTCTCAAAACTATTCAAGGTACGGGTAACGCGGTGCTTGCGGTTGGTGGTGGGACGGTTGGAGTCAATAATATCCAGCTTGCGAATGGTGCATATCAAGCGCGACTACTAATTAATGGTAGTGACGTGCAGCAATTAGCACAAGTTCCACCGCAAATTCAAGGACGAGTTACGGGGGATTTGAAGGTTGCTGGAACGGTTGATTCGTTCCAATTACCTGCGATTCGTGCTGTTGGGCAAGCTAGATTGAATGTGGGGAATGGTAACTTTAATGCCTCGAATATTCAACTTGCCAGCGGTCGCTATACAGCACAGGTACAAGCAAACGATGTTCCGTTGCAGGGGTATGCAAAAATTCCGACTCAGGTGCGGGGAGGTTTAAATGG
Source organism: uncultured Calothrix sp. (assembly GCA_964242965.1). Classification (GTDB taxonomy): domain Bacteria; phylum Cyanobacteriota; class Cyanobacteriia; order Cyanobacteriales; family Nostocaceae; genus JANNFJ01. Next base: position 1,862 of record CAXTCQ010000265.1, read on the forward strand.
GTTATTTAATGTTGCAGGTACAGTTGAATCGTTTAAACCCGAAAATATTCAACTTACCGGACAGGGTAAATTGAATGTCGCAGGTGGTAGCGTCGTTGCGTCGAATATCCAACTTAATAACGGTCGCTATCAAGCTGTTGTCGATGCATCGGGTGTGGAATTGAATCAGGTTAGTAGGGAGTTGGAAGGACAGTTTGGCGGTAAGCTACAAGTTACAGGTACTGTCGCTAATTCTGACATTGCAAATTTAGCAGCGGTTGGTCAGGTGCAACTTTCGCAAGGTTTAGGAGGGATTGAACAACCGCTAACAGCAAATGTCGGTTGGAATGGGGAAAGGTTGACTGTTGAAAGTGCAAAGTCACGCGATGTGACTGCAAATGGTTACGTTATCGCTAAGGCAAATGCATCGGGTTTTCCAGAAGTAACTGATTTAAATCTCAACGTCCAAGCCAAAAATTACAGCTTGCAGAATTTACCTGCGAAACTTCCCAATACAATAGCTTTGGCAGGAAAAGCTGATTTTGACGGACAAATCACGGGGAAATTACCCGTACCCAATTTAAAAGGACAAGTCGCGCTACGGGATTTAACAGTAAATAAGTTTGCATTTGAATCTTTGTTAGCAGGGAATATTACAAAGGTCAACGGTTTGCAGTTAGATGTTGCAGGCAAACAAGACCGCATTGCTTTAAACTTGGATGCAAATAACCGTCCGCAAGCGTTTGCAATCAAATGGCAGCAATCGACAGCAACTGGACAAAAGCAGGATGATGGAAACTTGGCAGTCAAAGTCGATAATTTCCCCTTACTAGCGTTGAATTTAACTCCACCAAGTAACCCGTTCATTGGTACAGGTCGAGTTAGTGGTGCGATAACAGGGAATTTTCAAGTTAATCCAGACAGCTTTGCCACAGTGGGAGAAATTGCGATCGCAAAACCCCAAGTTGGTCGCATTTTCGGTAATAATCTCAATGCTGTCTTCAGCTATAACAACGGTAAGTTGACGCTGACTCAGAGTAATTTTACCAAAAATAACAGTCTTTACGCCTTTGCAGGTACAGTTACACAAGCCTCAAATCCCCAGGTTCAAGGCAAACTCACCGTCAGTCGAGGAAATATTCAAGATATCCTGACAACATTACAGGTATTTGAAGTCCAAGATTTACAACGCGGGACGAAAGAACCCGTATATGGTAGTGCTGCCGACCTCAACAATATCCAATCTGTGGGTTTACCGAATCAACAATTGTTAACACAAGTACAGCGGTTATCAGAAATCCAAGCTTTATTAGACAAGCAACAACAACAAAGACGCGATGCTTCGGCAGTTCCCGATTTAGCCGATTTATCAGGAACCTTCAACGGCGAAGTGACATTGGATACCGCAGCAGCCAACGGACTCACAGCCGACTTTAAGTTCAACGGTCAAAACTTTGTTTGGGGTCGTGCGGATGACCCCAACCGTTATGATGCCAAGCAAATCATCGCTGAAGGTAACTTTGATAACAACATATTGACATTTCGACCGCTGCGAGTTGAATTACCAAATAGCGTCCTCGCTTTCAGTGGCAGCCTTGGCGGCAAAGAACAAAGCGGACAGTTACGGGTAACAAATTTTCCAATCGAGACGTTGAATAGCTTGATCAAATTGCCCAGCGAATTGAGAGGGAAAGTTAGCGGAACAGCTGCCATAGCAGGCAGTATTAATAATCCCCAAGCTAAAGGTGAATTGCAACTCAGCGATGGTACATTGAATGCGAAAGGCATAAAATCAGCAAATGCCAGCTTTAGCTATAATAACGGGCGTTTAAATTTTGGTAGCGAGGTCAACGTTGTTGGTTCCGACCCCGTTACTATTAATGGTGGTATACCTTACCGTTTTCCTTTAGCAGATACTGAACCCGAAAATAATCGAATTAATCTTGATGTCAAAGTCAAAAATCAAGGATTAGCTGTCATCAACATTCTCACCAATCAGCTAGCTTTTGAAAAAGGGGAAGGAGAAATCGATTTAAAAGTTGAAGGAACCCGCGACCAACTGATACTTAATGGCATCGCTAACCTGAATAACGCAACATTTTCTGCCCAAGCATTACCAGAAAAACTCACAGACGTTGCAGGTCAAATTAAATTTGATTTTGACCGCATCATCGTCGAAAATCTCCAAGGTAAATTTAGCCGGGGTAAAGTTGAAGCATCGGGTGAAATTCCAGTTTCTAACAGTCAGGATGTGCAAATTAATAATCCTCTCTCCCTCAACCTCGACCAATTAGCAATAAATCTCAAAAGTTTATATCAAGGTGGTGTTAGCGGTAAGCTGCAAATTACAGGTTCGGCACTCGACCCCCTGATCGGTGGTGATATCAAACTTAGTAACGGTCAGGTATTATTAGCAGAGACAACAAATGCAAATAGGACACCCGGTAGCACCATAAATACAACACTTTTGAAAGCAGATACATATAGCCAAAGCGAAATCGACAATATACCAACACGATTTAACAATTTACAATTAACATTAGGTAACAACGTTAAAATTACCCGTCCCCCACTGCTTGAATTCATTGCAACTGGAAGTCTTGCCGTTACTGGTTCCTTTGCAGATCCGATTCCCGAAGGTGTGATTGAACTTAAACAAGGTGGCGTAAATTTATTTACCACCCAATTTAATTTAGCGCGTGGCTACGAACACACAGCCACATTTAGAAAAACTCAACCACGCGACCCCGACTTAGACATCCAGTTATTTGCTAAAGTCTTGGATGTCGTTCAAACTGGCGACTTAAACCGAATCAATGCCACCACAGGATTAGCAGCATTAGAAGGTGTTCGCGTCGAAGCCAAAATCCAAGGACTTGCAAGCCAACTCAACGATAACCTTGAACTGACAAGCAACCCGACCCGCAGCCAAAATGAAATTGTCGCCTTACTTGGTGGAGGGTTTGTTGATACCCAAGGACGCGGTGCGGGTAGCACGTTAGGATTAGTTAATATTGCCGGTTCGGCTGTCTTTAATAATTTTCAAAGTACATTTAATCAGATTGGTACTGCTTTTGGTTTGAGTGAATTTCGCTTATTTCCAACTATCATCTCCCAAAACCCAGAAGTTGGTAGAAACGTTTCGAGTTTAGAATTAGCAGCCGAAGCAGGTGTTGATATTACGCCAAGAATTTCGGCATCTGTCTTGAAGATTTTAACAGCAAACGACCCACCGCAATTGGGCCTTAATTACCGGATTAACGATGAATTTCGTTTCCGTTCTTCAACGAACTTTTATGATGATAATCGTGCCGTATTGGAATTTGAACGGAGATTTTAATGTCGGATTTCGCCTACAAATACTCAAAATTTTGACCAGTTCTCTGTTCGCAATTCTACGATTTTTCTAAAATCTGACTCATTACGAGTGAGTAAAATTGCTTGATTGGTCAGAGCGATCGCAGCAATTTTCAAATCCATAGTCCCCAGTCGAGGATAGGCTTTTCGTAAACGTTGATATTCTAAGGCTGCTGTCCGACTAAAAGGGGCGATCGCAATAGAGCAGTAGTCCGTTACAATTTGTTGTAACCCTTGATAAGCCAAAACTTGTTCATCTGGCGTTTTCGCTTTGGATAGAAGACTCAGCCGACCTTTAACTTGTTCTTCGTAGGTAATTACAGTTACTGCAACTTCAACCTCTTCAAGGGCTGCTAGCCTTGCTATAATTAACTTTCCTTCCTGTCCGTTACGCTGGATGAGGCTGAGATGGTCAGTATCAAAAATATACATTAGTGGAATGTTAGCAACTTACTGGGCTGATTTGCGCCATTCTTGTCCGAGGCGAATTGCTTCATCAAAGGTAGGATCGTTTTCAAAGCTACCCGCAACTTTTAACCACCAAGGTTCTTTTCTCTTATAGGACTCAGCTAGCGTCTGTTTCATCTGCGCCAGTTCTTTTTCCAAAGTTGCGACTCGCGTTTCAAGTTGTCGAGAGTGTTCTTCAAGCTGTTGGAAAGTCATCGGAACCTGCGGTGAATAGGAGGTCTAGGAGCATTATAGCGCGAAGTTGTATCTCAAAAACTTTCTCTTGGCAATAAGCAAGTTGCGAAAATTTCGAGGGAGACTCCCAAAACCCAGGCCCGATCGCCCTATCTTACTCCTCGTAAATCTTGTTAGGATAAATATTCTCAAAATAGGCAATCGCAGCCTCCCCAAAAGCCTTAACTGCGAGCCTCCCCAATCACTGGCTGGACAAGTCTGCCTAGACCGGGAATCATCCCTGCAACACCACCACCAATCCGAAAAAGTGACTGCCCCTCACCCATTGCTATAATTGCAAAGAGCGATCGCGTAGCGTACCGAAGGTAATCGCCTTGCTCCCCACCCGCCACGATTAGATCGAATTTGTAGACTACTTAAACTTTTTCTTTCTTTGCGTCCTACCCTTGCCCTTACGGGCACGCTGCGCGAACGGGAAGGCGTACTGCGCCTAATGCGCCCTTTGCGATTCGTTGATAAGGGGGATCATTTCTCAATTTTGACTTGCCAAGTTTGTAAAGTTGTACCGAGAAATCGGTCTAAATTAGTTAAAGCATTAAGATACTGAATTGTCGCATCTAGTTCTGTGTTTCTTGCTACAGCTAATTCGTTTTGCAATCTAATCAACTGAAAAACTTCAGAACCTTTACCTAATTTCAATCTTTCCTGCTCGATTTCAAGTTGCTGTTGAGATAATTGAGTTGCTTGCCGCGCAAGTTCTAATTGATTATAGCTTAAATTGATGTTTCGTACTCCGTCTTGTAACTCAATATCTAACTTGGTTTGTAAATCTTTTAATGTGTTTTCTGATTTTCGTAAATCCACTTGCGATCGCTTAAATGTTTGTTCTAAACTTAAATCTCCAAAAGTATGACCTAAACTAAATCCTACTCTCGCATCCGTAGGTTCATTTAAATTATTTAGTAATGTGGCGTTCAAATTTAAATCCCAACGTTTGTTATCTTCTGCTAACATCAAATTTAGTTTACTTTGGTCAACACTAAACTGTGCTTGTAAATATTCAGGTTGAGTAGAAAGCGCGATGTTTCTGAGTTGATCGATATTTAAAGCTACTGGTTTTACTAAAGGAATTGTTTCGGCTTCAATATTTGTATTTTTGTCAATATCTAAAATTGCTAATAGTGCTAATCTTCGTGATTCTAATTGGTTTTGAGCAGATAATAAAGATACTTGACGATTAGCTATATCGGTTTGGTTTTGAATAATCTCAACAGGTGCCAGTCTACCCGCTTGAATTAAAGCTTGGTTAATTTCTAAAGAGTCTTGAGCATTTTTTAGTGACAACTGCTCAATTTTGACTTGTTCTTGCGTGCGGATTAATTCTCGATAGGCAATAATAGCTTCTGTTATGGTATTATTTAAAGTAGATTTTAAACCTTCAATATTAAACTTTTCATTAATGCGTGCCAAGTCTATAGAAGCTTGATTAATTCGTATGCCAGCATTTCTTAATAACGGTTGACTTAATCTTAGTTCCATGTTTTGCCGTTGTCATTGGTAGCGCGATCGCACTGGATGATTTACCGGAATTTTGAATGTAAATCAACCATGCACCACCACCTAGCAATGCTAAAAGTCCCGAACCTACGAGTAATTTCAGTCCGGTTTTTAGTTTCTTCTTGCTTTCGACTATCTTTGTTGAAGCCATACGTAGGCTATACAATATGTTATTGAGATTTTTCGTATCTATGTAATTTTTCGTAATAATTTTCGATTAGCTTTGTTTCCTCTGTGGTAGTAAAGAAAAAAAATTTACCATAGAGAGGGGTGAAATGAGCAATGTATAGAAACTTACGCGCTTGGCTGAAACACTTGCTACTGTAGGTTAATCCATGCGGATTGTCCTCGGTTAACTCCTTTAAGATAACAGCTATGATTTATCCTTCCTTGCTCTTTATAATTTTTTGTACTACAAAGTTATATACATTTTGCCGAGACTAATTTCGGATTTTTCTGCTACTGTTATAAAGAAAATTGCACGCGCATTGTCATCAAATAAAATGCTACTCCGTAAACAGTATTGATTACGGAGGCTGAAATAGCAATTAAATTAGACTTGACGAAAACTAAGAACCCGATTAAGAGCAAAGAATGCCAGACCAGTCTTGATGTCCTCGACCTGATTGGCACTTAAATTGCCGACCTACCCAAACAATTTCCCATTTATTTTGGTTGCGTTTCAATTCAATGCGGTATCGTATCGCACCTACCGAATCATCAGCTACACCGATTCTAGTATATACAATTAAAGCTGTTTCTCCTAGTGAATACGTAATTGAAATATCTTCAGAACTTCTTCCTTCTTCCTCTTCTAAACTACTAAACAATTGTGCAGCGACTGCTTTTGGATTAGTAGCTTTAATGCGCTCAGAAGAGATAAATTCTTGTACGTTAATTACCTGAAAATTAGAACGCGGATTGTTCTGCTGCAATGCTGCGTTTAATTTAGACCAAGTTTTTTCGCCAACAGTGCCGTCAGCAACTAATTGTTGAGACTTTTGAAAATTGATAACAGATTCTTTAGTCTTTGCTCCAAAAATACCGTCAACAATACCTGAATAGAAATTAAGTTTTTTCAAACCTTCTTGCAGCTTGGTGACTTCCGCACCTTTCGATCCTTCTTTAAGCACAGCAGAAATAGCGTTCATAATTTTTCCTTACTTAGTTGTGTTTTAGAATTTTATGTCTGGTGTAAACACATACTTAATATCACTTTTGAATTTGCCCATTCCGCATAAACAAGTATAAAAATTTCAAATTTTTCTCAAATGCGCTAACACAGCAACCAAAACCAGAAAAACAATTGGTGTGCCAATACTCGCTGTTTTAGCTGTTTCAAAAATTAGCTTTGCGATGCGATGCCGTATCGCCTATAGGAGTTCTCAGTTGAGTGAGGTACAGATTAAATTGTTACAAATCTTGTGGGGTGGGCATCCCTGCCCGCCCTTATCTACTTCATCAGACTCTTGACCGCTATAAATTCCCCTTTGATTCTCACCAAAGAACCTTTAACAGCACAACAGACTAAACTCTGTTATAATTCGGAACTGCGGCATTCGCTTTCAGTCTTTGCGTTACTGCCTATCGAGCTTTTCCAACCAAAACCCGTCCGCCTCAGACTGATGCCGCCCGAAAGCGACAGGCCGATGTAATTTCTGGAGTACTATGTCTTTTTCTACACTCGGCTTGTCGAATGAAATTATCCGTGCTGTAACAGAGCGGGGGTACATCAAACCCACGCCAATCCAGATGCAGGCGATCCCCGCTGTATTGTCGGGTGGCGATCTACTAGCTGGTGCCCAAACTGGGACTGGAAAAACCGCGAGCTTTACCCTGCCACTCCTGCATAGGTTGTCGTCGTCCGACAATAGTCTCAAGAACACGCCTAATGGATACCCACCGCTCCGGGCGCTAATCCTGACCCCAACGCGCGAACTCGCCGCACAGGTACAGGAAAGCGTGTATGAGTATGGTAAGTACCTGAATTTGAGATCGATGGCGATGTTCGGTGGTGTCAGCATTAATCCGCAAAAACGGCGTTTGAAAAATGGCGTAGATATTCTCGTTGCTACCCCAGGACGACTTTTAGACCACGTACAGCAGGGTACGGTGAACCTGGCAGGTATTGAGATTTTGGTGTTAGATGAAGCAGATCGAATGCTAGATATGGGCTTTATTCGTGATATACGTCGCATCCTTTCGCTGTTGCCCAAACAGCGACAGAACTTACTATTTTTCGCCACATTCTCAGACAAAATTAAGGCACTCGCGGCAGGGCTGCTCAATAGCCCGACGATGATTGAAGTGGCACGTCGCAACGTTACCGCCGACACGGTAGCACAGAAAGTATACCAGGTGGATTACGACAAGAAGCGCCAATTACTTGCTCACCTGATTAAGCAAGATAAATGGTATCAAGTACTGGTGTTTAGTCGCACTAAGCATGGGGCTGACCGTTTGGTTCAGCAGTTGACAGAAGACCGCATTCAAGCGCTGGCAATTCACGGTAATAAGAGTCAGTCGGCACGTACCCACGCTTTGACAAAGTTCAAGAATGGGACTTTACAGGTACTGGTGGCAACAGACATTGCTGCGCGGGGTCTTGACATTAGCGATTTGCCCCATGTAGTTAACTTCGATCTGCCCAATGTACCGGAGGATTATGTTCATCGTATTGGTCGTACTGGTCGTGCTGGTGCGAAAGGTGAAGCTGTATCGCTGGTATGCGTTGATGAATATCCACTATTGGCGGATATTGAAAAACTGATTGCTACTAAGTTGCCTATAGAAGCGATACCGCTTTCAGCGGTTGCCAAGGGCATCACAGGCTTTGTATCCAACCCACAAAAATCGCCCGAACCAATTCAAGATCGGGGTAAACACAAACCAAAAACCGGACGCAATCAAGGAACGGCTCTTAAGAGTGCTAAATCGTCACCACAAAAATCGGCTAAAAAATCGGCAGCGCGAACCGAAATTGACGGTCGTAAATCAGGTACTAAAAAATCTGGAACGCGCCGTTCTGCTATTTAAGCGATATTCCTGCTCATGTTTGCTGTCGCCATTCGCTTGTAAACCGCCCCAACGAGGGGCATCGCTTAAATTTTCTTGCTACAAAACCTCAATTTTTGACACGATTACAGTAGATTTCTTCTAAATGAAGTAGCGTGTAAGTATAGATTTTCGTAGGGGCACGGCAATGCCGTGCCCCTACTGTACCTCATGTAAATGCAAACTGCTATATGACCAATCAACCCGAAGAACTCAACATGACCGATACCCAGTATTCCCATGTAAAATCAGGAGAGTATCTTGAAGTTGGAATGAAGTTATGCGGATACTGTTAATAGCTAATACTATTTTTGAAATAACAATTGGTTGCTTATTTCTCTTATTTCCAACTCTATTTTTAAAAAATAACGAACTAGCTATCTCTTTCCTACGGGTAATTGGATGCGGTGCTGTGGCTTTGGGAACTTTGAGTTTTTTAATGCTTCCGTTGAAAGAGCCGAAAGAATTGAAACCGGGATTAATTGCCTTATCTACTTTTCACTCTCTAGTAGCGATCGCTCTAATTTCTAATTTTACCAATGGCATAACTAGTTTAGTTCTGATTATCGTGCATTTATTGTTCGCAGTGTCATTTATCAGTATAAAGTTACAATAAACCACATATTTATCGCGCAGAGGCGCAGAGGCGCAAAGAAGAGGGTTATTCAAACCGCAATTGTGGCATCATGTTTTCAAGTTTGAGTTGCAAGTTGGGAAAAAAGTTCGAGGCTATTGCATCTTTTAAGCGATATTGTTGCTGCTGATATACGCCATTAATTAGTTGACAGACGGTAAAGGTGGGTTGTTTGGGATTACCGATGAATTGTAAACCACCTAGACCGCGAAAGTCTACAATCCAATATTCTGCGATGCCAAGAAAAGCATATTCCTCGACTTTTCGAGCGTAGTCATCCTGGCAGTTAGTACTAACAACCTCAGCAACGAGTTTAATCGTGCTGCCATTACAAACGATCGGTTCTTTTTGCCACAGTGGTTCGGTGTTAAGTTTTGCTTTATCTAGAACAATTACGTCTGGACGCAGTGCTGTAGCTGAAGCTGCTAGTGGCTTAATCAAACAAGTTTTTGGAATCAACCAGTTTAAATTGGAACGAAAAATTTCGGCATAGATTCTACCAGCAATACTTCCTGAAACTTCTTCATGAGGACCTGTAGGTTCCATGTCACGTAGTTCTTCATCAATTAGTTCATAGCGGGGGTTATCTCCGTATGAGGCTATAAATTCCTCGAAAGTTAAAAGTTTGGGTGGGGTGTAAGTCATAAATCGTGCGCTTTGC
>CAXTCQ010000266.1:0-11728 GCA_964242965.1 uncultured Calothrix sp.
GTATCGGTACGTTGGGGTACGGCATTACGTGATTGCGGTATCGGTACGTTGGGGTACGGCATTACGTGATTGCGGTATCGGTACGTTGGGGTACGGCATTACGTGATTGCGGTATCGGTACGTTGGGGTTATGCGACATTTGCGAATAATTCGCTAAATCCTTTGGCTGTGGCTTCGGATTTGGCGACAATCTCGACAACTTTGTTGCGTGCAGAGGGTTCCGATAATGCTTCGACGCAAACCTGTGCGACTTTTTGCCGGGGAATGCTGCCATCAAATAATGTGTCGGCACTTTGCATGACAATTGCATCCGCGTTATCTTCATTTTTTAACCCACCTGGACGGACAATTGTATAGGTTAAGCCGCTTTTTTGTAAGTATTCCTCAGCTTGCTTCTTCCAAACCAAAATCAACCAAAATAGGTTCAGGGGATGGAACAACTGCGAGGTACATAACGACGAAACAAATACGAAGTGTTGAATTCCCTTAACTTTGGCTGCATCAACTAAATTTTTCGTGCCTTCAAAATCTACTTGGTAGGGTCCGGTGGGGTCAAAACTCGGTTTTGCACCCGTAGCACACAAAACGACAGTACTATCTCCTAATGCTGCTGCGAGGGTTGCGGGTTGTAAAACATCTCCCTGTACCAACTCAACACCAGATGGAAGGATACCTCTGGCTTTATCAATATCGCGGGCTAATGCCCGTACTGGGATATTTCGCGCTATCAGTTCAGTAACGATGCGACGACCTGTTTCTCCTGTTGCCCCTGCTACAAAAGCTTTCATAATAAACGTTATCCTAGATAATTAGTGAGTTTTGTATTAATGTTCTTTATTGTAGAGATTCGATGAAGTTTATTACATCTTTATTAAGGTTTAGATAAAAATAGTAAGTTAGCGTGAAACGTTATCTTTAGATGGGAATCATTTATTTAAGGTAAAAAAAGTATACAGGAACGCATTATGCTTTCAAAAGACCAAGAATACCAAGCATTAGACTCAAAATTTAAACAGCCTAGCGAAATTTTCGGCATGACTTCTAGCTTAATCGATGCGGAAAATCTAATTTCAGATGCAAGCCACTTAGCACCCACTCAGTTTTACGGACATTTTCGCGATCGCATGGATTTATATGCTCCTGCTGAGACTGTAGCGGAGTATTTAATTAGTCATAGAGCTTGGTTTACCCGTTGTGCCGAGCCGATGAAGGTTCAACCTTTGGGCGAAAATGGTTATGATGTGGGAATTGGTCGTTTGGGTTCGTTCGGCTACGAAATCGAGCCAAAAGTCGGTTTGGAACTTGTACCACCTGATAAAGGTATATATCGCATCCGCACGATTCCCATTCCTGGCTACACTCCACCTGGCTATGATGTAGACTATCGCGCTTCACTTCAATTAGTCGAGAATCCAAAGGGGGATTTTTCTACAGGTACGCAAGAAATGACGGGAGTCGAATGGGAACTCGACTTGACGGTTTATATTCATTTTCCAAAGTTTATTCAACGCTTGCCCAAATCCTTAATTCAATCAACAGGCGATCGCATACTCAATCAAATTGTCCGTCAAATCTCCCGCCGTCTAACACGCAAAGTCCAAGATGATTTTCATACCTCTATGGGTATATCTTTTCCGAAAAAATAATATGTCAGTAGTTAGTTGTCATTTCTTATTGGTCAGTTGTCATTTGTCATTTGTTATTGGTCGCTTGTAAATACCTCTAACTACTGACCTCTAACTACTGACCACTGACCACTGACTACTGACTACTGACTAAGCCTGACTGAGAATTTTTTGTACAATTTGCACTCCTGTAATAGCTTGCCAAGTAAATAAGCCCAACAGCGTAAAATTTAATAAAATGTGCGTCATTCGCGCCCAATTAGCTCCTTTTTGCATGTAAGGAGAAAGCGCTGCTGAGAAAGCGATAATAGTTGTCATGCTCAAACCAGCTATGAGGTGGGAACCCACAAATAACTTACCGTTATTGATATAAGTGACAACCATAGCTGCTATCGAGCCTGCTACCATCAAGGCTAAAATAATCGAACCGATTTGGAAGTGTCGAACGTTGTAACGTCCTTTAATTAATTCTTTCTTCTCTTCACCTTGAGCATTGCGAGTACGCTGGACTTGCAAACCTAGATAAGCTGCATACAGCGAAGCTATTAATAATCCCCACATCAAAATTGGGTGAATAAAGTTTAACCAGTACTTAACCGATGGTGATAATTCCATAACTACGTGTTTTGCCCCGAATCTTAAATCTTCATAAAAATTAGCATAACTTCTTTTAGATTATTCCAAGGTATTTTTGTCACCAAGTCTTGGGAAAATAGGGACTGGGGAAGAAGGAGGGTGAAAGGAAAAAGGGCAAGGGGCAAGGGAGGAAGTCGAAAAAGTTAATTAACCAACTAACTCCTAACTCCGCACCTCCTAACTCTTAACTCCTAACTCTTAACTCCTAACTTTTAACTCCCCACTTCCTACTCCCTACTCGCTTATGACACAAGATATATTGCTGCTTTCGGCAGTGCAAAATGGTGATATTCAGAAAGTGCAGATGCTATTAGAAGTAGAAGCATCGGCAAATGTTTGCGATCGCAGTGGTACAACAGCGTTGATGTTTGCTGCCAATTGTGGGTATGCAGAAATTGTACGACACCTGATCGAAGCAGGTGCTGATATTAACTTACAGCGACAGCAGTACGGTTTGACAGCACTAATGCTGGCAGCAGCAGCAAACCAGTTAGATGTTGTTAAGCTTCTAATTTCTAAAGGTGCCGATCCCAATCTTACAAACGATGATGGTAGCACGGCATTGATGGCGGCAACACTCAAAGGCTACGCCGAAGTGGTACAAGTATTACTGGCAGCAGGTGCAGACGCAAATATTCAAGATAAAGATGATGACACTGCACTGCGATTGGCAGTCAAACAAGGGGATAGTAAAATTCTTCATTTGCTACTGCAAGTTGGTGCAGATGTCAATACCCAAGATGCAGATGGCGAAAGCGTATTGATGCTAGCAGCCGACTTAGGGCATATTGATGTCATTCAAGCATTGTTAGCTGCTGGTATGGACGTGAAGTTACAAAACAACGATGGAGGGACAGCATTATTAGCAGCAGCAGCAGCTGGGAATAGTGCGATCGCATCGCTACTACTATCGCACGGTGCGAATGTGAACCACAAAGACCGCGATGGCGAAACAGCATTACATCTCGCTGCTGTTGAAGGTTACGCCGATGTTACCGAAGTCTTACTCAACCACGATGCAGATGTTCAAATTAGGAATAACCTCGGCGATACACCGTTACTCGTAGCAGCATTACAAGGACATAGCCAAATTGTAGGAACACTATTGCGACGCGGTGCTGATGTCAACACCAGCAACCTCTGTGAAACACCGCTAACCCTCGCAGTCGCCCAAGGGGATACCGACACAGTAAAAGTATTATTAGATAGTGGTGCAAACCCTAACAGCCAAGGTACGGACGGCAAAAGCGTTTTACTCAAAGCTACCCAACGCGGCTACACAAATATCGTTCAGTATTTACTAGCCAAAGGTGTCGATGTCAATTACCAAGACGCAGTTGGGGCAACAGCACTAATGTGGGCAGCGTCATGCGGTGACAGCGAAGTTGTAGAGATGTTACTTAAAGCTGGTGCAAACATTAATTTGAAAAACCAAGGTGCCTACACAGCTTTAATGCTCGCAGAATTCAACGAATATCAAGATGTAGTTAAGATTTTAAAGGGAGTAGGGGAGTAGGGAATAAGGAATAGGGAATAGGGAATAGGGAGTTGGGAATAGGGAGTTGAGAGTCGAAGGAGTGGAGGGAGCGGGGAAAAGTTATAACTTTGCTCCTTTGCTCCTCCCGACCTCCCCACTTCCTTATCTTCCTATCTCCCTACTCCCTACTGGGTCGTGTCATTAGGCTATTGTTGGGTGGAACGTAAGTGGAACCCAACTATTAAATGTTGGGTTACGCTTACGCTACACCCAACCTACAAACTACAAACTTACTTAATCCAAAGCTTGGATTAATTGATTTGCTTGGGTTTGCGCTTGCGACATTGCTTGTTGCAGGGGTTGTTGCCCTAACATCGCGCTGATAAACTGGTTATCAAAGTTATTCATAATCGCCGCAGGATATTTACCCACTTGCCAAGGTGTACCGTAATTTACACCAGCTACTAACGACGACCTTAAGGTATCTTGGTCGTAACCCAAGTTCGCTGCCACAGATTTGCGGGTTGGTAGCGCAAAGCCGGTTCCGGTCCATTTTTGCATTCCCTCTTTACCCGTAAGATAGGAAATTAATTCCCAAGCTTCAGGTTTGTGCTGGCTTTGCTTATTCATCACATAAGCAACCGTAAAAATCATTGTTCCTGATTTTTCATTAACTTTGGGTATTTCTGCGGTAGCAAAATCTAACTTGGGAAATGTTTCTTTGAGGTAAGGTATCGCCCAGTTACCCTCTATCACCATTGCGGCTTTACCCTGACCGAGCATTTCGCTACCTGAATTTGTACCGACATCCGATTTTTGCGCCGACGAGCGTTCTTTTTGATACTGCTCAACTACTAATTGCAGCCCTTGTAAGCTTGCTGAATTAGCAAAAGCAGCGCGATCGCGTGGGTCAATAATACTTCCACCAAAAGCCTTGATTTTATACGCTTGACGTGCTAATTCGGGGGTTTCTCCAAAACCGTATTGGTCAATACGATTATCTTTATTTGTATCGAGTGTTAGTTTTTTAGCGTCAGTACGCAGTTCATCCCAAGTTGTAGGGGGATTTTCTAAACCAGCCGCAGCAAAGGCTTTTTTGTTATAGAACAGCGCTAAAGTCGAATAATCTTTAGGAAAACCATAGATACGATTGTTATATTTAAAAGTGTTAAGCAAGCTTGGCTCAAAGTCCGCTAAATCGAATTCGGGTGTAATGTATTTATCCAACGGTTCGAGGACATTTTGGCTCGTTAAAAAAGGAGCTTCTAACGCATCCAGATAAAAAACATCAGGGGCAGCTTCACCAACCAAACGTGTTTTGATTACGTCCATGTATTGGTCGGCAATTTCTTCATATTTAACTTTAATTGTTGGGTGTTGGGCTTCAAAGTCGCGTAAAACACCTTTCAATAACCTTTGTTCGGCAGGAGAAGCACCCCAACCGCTAAGTTTGACAGTGGTAACGGATATAGTAGGTACAACGGATACGGTTGGTAAGGGCATTTGACAGCTAATAATGCTGAGTGCGATCGCAACCACTAATCCAAAAAGATTCAACACGCTTTTTCTCATCTCTGTCGGATGAAAGACTATTTAATCTAACTTATAGCGCTTATAAATCTACAGATATATTCTCTAGGCTTGAAGATTTGTTGAGAAATGCAATGGTAGAATTGCGAAACTTGTCTGTGTAGGTTGAGGAAATACCGTAATCCTTAACTACTAAATGCCCCCGATAGATACACCCAAAACCGCTTTACCAACTCTCTTATAGCTCAATGGAATTCGTTCAACCTGAAACCTCTGCTGGTCTACTCGCAGATATTCCTGCGATCTCGTTTTCTGACCGTAAAATTCTCCCACATACGAATACGCCCTCGAAAATCCCTAAAGGAGCAATTCGTACTTCACTGCGTGCTTCGACGATAGATGGAGTTTTCGCAACAATTTTTTCAATTACAACTACCGGAATTTTACTGAGTAATTTTCTAGTCGAGTTGGGAGCCAGTCCTGTAGTCTTTGGGATGGTTTCTTCAATCCCGATGGTAGTAAATCTCGTCCAGCCTTTGGGTGCCTACCTTAGCGAACAGACTACGAGTCGCTTTCATTATGCATTGTGGACGTATGGCATTGCCCGCGTTTTTTGGGCTGTGCTGGCGATCGCAGTTTTCATGGCTAGTGGGGGATTAATTGATTCGCATCAAATAGTAATTTTAACGTTGGTAGTAGTTTTAGCTACGAGCTTACTCGGTGGTTTGGGTGGTGCTTCGTGGATGAGTTGGATGGCAGCAATTGTACCCAGGCAGTTGCGAGGAAGATATTTTGGTTTCCGCAATACTGTATCAAGTTTAACTAATCTCATTTCTGTACCACTAACGGGTATTGTAGTTTCGATGTGGTATGGAGGAACGCTACAAGGCTATGGGGTAGTACTCACTGTTGGTGTTGTGGCAGGAATTATTAGTATTGCCTGTCAATATTTTAAGCTCGATTTCAACCCCCAGGAGCAGCATATATTAGAGGAAATAGGGGGAATGGCAAAAGTAGAGAAGGTAGAAGTTGGGGAAGTGAGGGAAGTCGAGGAATTAGAGAAAGTCACAGAAGTCGAGACAGAGTATATTCTTTATTCTTCTCCAGAAACCTTCACCCCTTCCACTCCTGATCCCACTCCCCCCATTCTCAGAGACTCAAACTTTTTACAATATCTGGTTTACATAAGTTTATGGATGTTTGCCGTTAACCTAAGTGCGCCGTTCTTCAACCTTTACATGTTAGATACACTGGCGCTAGATGTTAGCTGGGTAACGTTCTACGGTGGCTTGCAAGCGGGTGCAAATTTATTATTGATAATATTTTGGGGTCGCTTGGCAGACAAAATTGGTAATCGTCCGATTCTAATTTTTGTCGGAATTTTGGTTGCCGCAACACCAATACTATGGCTTGGGGTTAGTGGTAGTAGCAATTATGATTTATTTTTATGGTTGCCGCTGTTACATGTGCTTGCAGGGGGAACTTGGGCAGCGATTGATTTATGTAGCAATAATTTACAACTAGGAATTGCACCACTGCGAAACCAGGCAAGATATTTTGCATATACAGCTGCGGTGGCAGGTGCAAGTGGTGCTTTAGGTGCTACGATAGGCGGTTTTATGGCAGGAAACGCAAGTTATGGCGGATTACCTGCTTTATTTGCCATTTCGGGTATTTGTCGTTTAATAGCTTTGGTTCCACTTTTATTTGTACAAGAAGCGCACCGAAAATCATTAACTGAGACATTTCAAAAAATTCGCCAAACCCGCCAAAACTTAATTCTAGAAGGAAATAGGGAGTAGAGAGTTAGGAGTTAGGAGTTAGGAGTTAGGAGTTATTTTCTTCCTCCACTCCTCCCTACTCCCCCTACTCCCTACTCCCTACTCCCTACTCCCTCTAGTCCCTCATTCAACTGAACTAAGATGTCTGGTTTCCCAGAGTACGACATTGCTAGAGTTATGACCTATGGCTTGATGATTGGCTATTAATACTGGAGGTTGGTGCAAGGCAATCAACTGTGCTAGGGTTCTCTTCAACTGGGTGCGCGATACAATATCATCGATAAAACCGTGTTTGAGTAAATCTTCCGCAGTTTGAAAATCTTCGGGTAATTTTTCGCGCAGGGTTTGCTCAATCACGCGCCGACCGGCAAAACCAATTGTCGCTTTGGGTTCTGCGAGAATAATATCACCTAACATTGCAAAGCTCGCAGTTACGCCACCTGTTGTCGGGTTAGTTAAAACGGGCACATAAAAAAGTCGTTCGTCGCGGTGACGTTGTAGCGCTGCCGATATCTTCGCCATCTGCATTAGCGAAAGCATTCCCTCCTGCATCCGCGCTCCACCCGATGTACAAATAATAACTACAGCGTGCCGTCGTTGTGTAGCCTGTTCGATAATTCGAGTCAGCTTTTCCCCAACTACCGACCCCATACTCGCACCGATAAAGCGAAAATCCATCACACCAAGCGCAACGGGTAAACCATCGATTTCTCCCAAACCAGTTTTTACCGCATCGGTTAAACCAGTTTTTTGCTGTGTATCGCGCAATCGGTCGATATAAGGTTTGCGATCGCGGAATTGTAGGGGATCGGATGGACGCAAATTCTCATCCATTGGTCGCCAAGTACCCGCATCAATCAATTGGCGAATTCGCTCATCACTATCTACCCGGTTGTGATGACCGCATTCGCTACAAACCATTTGATTGGCTTTTAAATCTTTTGTATATGTTAATACACCACATTTTGGGCATTTATTCCATAGCCCATCGGCAATTTCGCGTTCTTGGCGTTCTGGAGTAGTAGACCCTGATTTACGTCGGTTAGCAAACCAATCTAATAAAGATTTTAAACCGCGTGATTCTTCGTTGTTTGCCATGTTTTTTTTATGCAAGTAGGTAGTATGTCGAAAACACGTTAAGCCACTTTAGGGAGTGTAAGTTGTCAGTAGTTGTTAGTCAGTTGTCTTAACCACTGACTAACAACTACTGACGGCAGGACTCCATTAAATCTGTCTTTTAAGCAATTCAGACCGTTTAACAACTTCTTTGGTTGCCAGCTTAACGAAAATATGTATACCAATTCAAGCCTCTTGTAGGTCTCGCAGGTAATAGATATAAAAGCAATGCATTTTAATATTTATGTACCAACATATCTAGCTTCTCATTATTGGACTACGAGTGCCAAAATTGATATACCCCTCCGAGAAAATAAATTATTTTGGTACATTCCGAACAGCTAGCGATAGACAAATTCTATTCGTCAACGAAAATATCGCAACATTCGCTCAACGATTTCATTATCTATAGCTTTTCGCTACTTTAGTCCTGTTTGCCAACGAGCGCTCGTTGTCAAGAAGATAATCCAAGCTACAACGACGATATTATCAAAATCTTAAAAATAACTGGGGTAATCAAATTTACAGTTGTGGAGATGAGGGAGTAGGGAGATGGGGAGGAAGGGGAGAGGGGGAGGAAGTAAAAGATAATGTATTACTTTTATTCCCCTACTCCCTACTCCCTACTCCCTACTCCCTATTTATTGCCGAAAAATAATTGTAAATAGTTTGATATCATAAACTCGCCCATAAATAAAGTAAAGAACGAACCAAGGGCAAGATAGGGGCCGAAGGGCATTTTTCTACCCCATTGTTTTTTTGATAGAGAAATTGCGCTGTACCCAACGACGACTCCAAAAAGACAAGCAAGAAAACTAGCTAGAAGTAAATGCTTCCAACCCAACCACGCACCCATCATTGCTGCGAGTTTGGCATCTCCTCCACCCATTGCTTCTTTGCGAAAAATTACTGAACCAATAAATGCGATCGCATCAAATAACCATATTCCCACAACTGCCCCAACAATCGCTAAAAACAATTGCTGAATAGCCCCATTCCAATTTCCTTTGCTAAAACCTATAATCGTCTGAAACACAATCCCTAAAACTAACCCTGACTTCGTTAATGGGTTGGGTAAAGTCATTGTATCGAAGTCAATTAACGACAGCGCTAGCAACCAACTACAAAATATCCAATATCCTGCGGTTAGGGACGAAAATTGAAATACCCAAAATATTATTAAAAACATTAACCCTGCTGCTGCTTCTACCACAGGGTAACGCATCGAAATCTTATTTTTGCAAAAGCGACAACGCCCTTTCAACCTCAGCCATCCAAACACGGGAACGTTATCATAAGCCTTAAGTTGATTCAAACAATGCGGACAGCGGGACGGAGGAAACAACACCGACAGTCCAGCAGGCACTCGATAAACCACAACATTAATAAAACTACCAATCGATGCCCCCAAAGCGATCGCAATTATACTCGCCGGGATTAACATCAAACTATCGATCATATTTATTCGGTAGAAGTCACATGTAATTTCTCATCTACATTGGTTATATCCTGACAAATCAAATAATCCACACTTCATGAAGCACCAATAAACCCACCCCAAGCAAACACATGCACCAAAAACCAGTACGGGCGGGTTCTACGACAAACTTTTGGGCAAACGAGAAATATCAATAAACCCGCCCTAGCCAACGAGAAGCACCAATAAACTCACCCCATCAATACATATACGATTCAATCTGACTCAAAGGCACAAAACACTCTTGAGGTAACAAAACAGGACTTTGGGTAAAAATTACCTTGCCGCGATGATTGACGCGGTTGATTGCCACACCCGAAGCATTTCCAGTAACTTCTGGATGGACTTCGCAATAGGTGTGATAAATCTGTCCAGCCGACCGTATTAGATTTGGGTCAATCAAAGACGGTTGGTTGCGGTTATTACTGAAATTTTGGGGTTCTTGTTTTAAAGCGTACACAGGTTACTGAGGGTTTGTGTTCTAGTTTATGTTTTTAAGTTTATCTGAAAATTCTCGCGTGACAACTGCCAAAATTTTCAGGCATAGACCGCGAATTTATTCTTTTTCGAGAGTTTGAATCAGTGCATCGCCCATAGCGCGACAACCCAAAAGGCTCATACCAGGAGACATTATATCCCCTGTGCGTAAACCCCGATGTAATACTTGCGACACAGCATCCTCAATCTGATCTGCGGCAGCAGCTTGGTTTAAGCCGTAGCGCAACATCATTGCCGCACTTAGAACTTGTGCTAAGGGGTTAGCTTTATCTTGCCCTGCAATATCGGGGGCTGAACCGTGGACTGGTTCAAACACTCCAGGATTCGACGCGCCCAAACTTGCCGATGGTAACATACCAATGCTGCCTGTCAACATGGCTGCCGCATCCGAAAGGATATCACCGAACAGATTACCTGTAACAATCGTGTCAAATTGTTTGGGTGCGCGGAGAAGTTGCATGGCTGCATTATCTACATACATATGTGACAGTTCCACATCAGTATATTCGGCGTTAAGATTAGTGATACAACTTCTCCACAATTGCGATACTTCCAACACATTCGATTTATCCACCGAACAAAGTTTACCGCCGCGTTTTTGTGCTGCTTCAAACGCAACTCTACCTATGCGTTCGATTTCCGACTCCGTGTAAGCCATCGTATTTACACCGCGTTTTTCGCCTGTTTCTGTAACAAAAATTCCCTTTGGTTTGCCGAAATAAATTCCACCAGTGAGTTCGCGCACTACCATAATATCCACACCATCAACGACTTCTTTTTTTAAAGTCGATGCATCGATTAATTGCGGAATAATTTTCGCCGGACGTAAATTTGCAAATAATCCCAAACCTGCCCTTAATCCCAACAAACCGGCTTCGGGACGTTGATGCGAGGGTAGCGAGTCCCACTTATAACCACCAATTGCTGCTAGCAGTACCGCATCGCTATCGCGGCACATTTCCAGCGTCGCAGCAGGTAAAGGTTCTCCCGTTGCATCAATTGCCGCACCACCAATTATCGCTTCTTGGAATGTAAATCCAATATCAAACCGCTTGCCAACAACTTTTAGCACCTCTACCGCAACGTTCATTATTTCGGGTCCGATGCCATCGCCTGGTAGAAGTGTGATGCGGTATTGCTGCGTCATAGTCTTTAAGATGATTTGATTCCGATAAATTAAATATCATACCGAGGAAACGTCACCAAAAAGATGGAGTTTTTAATTTATTTAGATGTTTGTTGCTTAAATCGTCCATTTGACAACCAAATCCAAGAACGCATTCGCTTGGAAACCGAGGGAATATTCAACATTTTGGCTAAATTTCAAAGTGGCGAATGGCAGCTACTAAAACTTATGACATGGAGTACTAATGGTTCGTGTCATTAATTTTGGGGGGTTTAAAAAAATTAGACGTAGACGTAGTAGACGTAGGTTGGGTGGAACGAAGTGGAACCCAACTATTAAATGTTGGGTAACGCTAACGCGCTACACCCAACCTACAACCCATCAGAACTTATGACATGAACCACTAATGGTTCGTGTCATTAATTTTGGGGGGTTGGATAAACCTTCTGGAGCTTAATTCTA
>CAXTCQ010000267.1:0-11636 GCA_964242965.1 uncultured Calothrix sp.
GTGCCCCTACGACTGCCTTAAATTCAAACGAAAAAATAAGACTTCCAGATTTTTCGATAAATAATGAAACAGCCCTGCCCCTAATCCCTACTGCCTACTCCCTCCTTCAAAGCTGCTAACAAACGTTCGTTATCTTGCGGTGTCTTGACGGCAACTCTAAATGCGCGATCGCCTAATTCGGGAAAACTTTGACAGTCGCGGATTAATATTTGATGCTGTTTGAGTAGTATTTGTTGCAATTCGATGCAGGAATATTCGCATTGTACTAATAAGAAATTAGCAGTGCCTGGAAGAGGCTGCAAGCCGGGTATTTGGGATAAACCTTCAAAAAATTGGTTTCGGGCAGGTGGTAGCCATTCCCAGGTCTGTGCTTGAAATTCTTTATCTGCAAGTGCGGCTACTCCCGCAACCGATGCGAGGGTGTTGACACTCCAGGGGTCGCGCCAAGAACGCCAGCGTTGCAAGCGGTCGGGATGTGCTAGAGCATAACCTAGTCGCAATCCGGGCAAGCTGTAAAATTTGGTGAGCGATCGCAAAATTACTAAGTTTGGATAATCCCGTACAAACTCCACAAGGCTTTGTTCCTCATCAGGTGGCAAAAAGTCCATAAATGCTTCATCAACTACCACCAAAGCGAATTTTTCCAAGTAAGGTAATATTGCATCGCGTCCAAATAACCTTCCTGTCGGATTGTGGGGATTATTTAAAATTATTCCTTTGTCAGTTGTTCGTTGTCCTTTGTCAATGATTGATGACAAATCGTTCATAACTACTGACCACTGACCACTAACTCCTGACCCCTGACTCCTGACCAAAAGAGAAAACTCCAACACTTTCGCATTATAGGCAGCCAGTGCCCGATAATAATCGCCAAAGGCTGGAGTTATCAGAATAGTTGCGGCTAACTCAGCTAATTCTCTACCTACCAAGCTAAGTAATTCTGCCGAGCCATTCCCCGGCAGAATCCACTCCGAAGGCAAATTATGAAAGTGACTGAGAGCATTTCTCAAGTCACTACAATCGGGGTCTGGATAGTTTTTAATGCTACTTAGTTGGGAACCAATTGCAGCCAAAACGCTCTTTGGTGGTCCCAACGGGCTGATGCTGGCAGAAAAATCCAGAATAGCACTAGGAGGACAACCAGCCAGCGCTGCTGCCCAGACTAAATTTCCTCCATGTGCTTGCTGCCGCATCAAACAATAGTTCCAATTAAAAGAATCTAAGCTTTTGGGGGTGCTACCCGCTCTCTAAATTGCTTCCCAGCGGAAAAAGCTGGAACCTTAGTAGCGGGAATTTCCATTTTCTCGTTGGTTTTGGGGTTGCGTCCTTCACGGGCTTTACGTTCCCGCGATTCAAACGAGCCAAAGCCAACTAAAGTTACCTTATCACCAGAAGAAACCGCATCGACGATTGATTCTAGTGCCGCAGTTATTACTGCATCCGCTTGTTTTTTGGTAACGCTTGCTTTTTCTGCAACTGCATCAACTAATTCGCCTTTATTCATGTCAAACTCCTTGAGGTTTACTTGGGACTGCCTGCATACGCACCCCACTGAATCACCAAAATCTCGGTTTGGAGATTAGAAAATCTGCCTTTAGGAGTATTTTTGCTTAAAATCGCTGCAACTCCTATCGGCTCGACTTTTCAATGAATCATTCTAAGGTTTATACGACAGAAGTGAACAGATGAAACCATTAATTTATATAGATTTCAGGATTTTATCTATATTTAGAGGGTTTGTTTTCCTCAAAACACGGCAAAAAGTAGGAAAAAATACCTAGTGAAAACCCCTGTCCTTAAGGGAACAAAGGGTGAATAAGGGCAGTTTTCAAGGAAAAAAGCAAAAAATTGGGGGTGTGAAGGTGAAAAATCCTTTAGATGATAAGTTTTTATTAGTGATTATTGCGAAATAGTCGTGTTTTTAATTTGAATTACTAATCTGCCTCAAAAATAATCATAATTTCTGTAAAGTTGCTGCCGAAAGTTAAGATTTAAGGCATTTTGGCGAGAGGTTGGAGGGAGAGAGTGCGATTCCCGTTCCGAGACGCTACGCGATACCACCTTCGGTGGTTGCCAAGGGCATCGCGCTTAATCAAAAATTTGGAACCCGATCCAAATCCAAGGGCTGCCTCATTTTTTATAGAAAAACAATAAATCTGAAATTTTGGAATGAATTTGAGACTGTAAGGGCACGAGATATGATTCTGTTAGCGAATAAACTGCAAGACCCCTAATTTAACCAAATAGTCTTGCGTAGAGGCGCTCTTTACCCCGCCCCTACAGTTTGTGCGATGACGAAAAGTCTTTGTATGAGGGGTGATGCCCCTGATTGATTTTTCAAGGCTAATAAGGGTAGATTCACTTGCGCCATGCTGTACTAGCATTCAAGACCATTGTGCAAAAAAACACACTTGTTCAGCCGATAATAGAGAATAGGAGAGCAAATACAATATCTATGTCCAAAAATTGGAAGGCTAAAACATGAATACTGCTCAATTAATAACAAACGGTGATAATCAAACAGTAATTATACCCAAGAAATTCCAGCTTCAAGGGTCTGAAGTTTACATCAAAAAAATAGGTAACGCTGTTATTTTAATTTCCAAAGATAATCCTTGGCAAACGTTATTTGATAGCTTAAACATCTTTTCTGATGATTTTATGCCAACTAGAGAACAGCCAAGTTTAGACGAAAGAGAAGAACTAGAATGAAATATTTGCTCGATACCAATACCTGCATCTACATCATTAAAAATAAGCCACCTCAAGTATTCGCAAAATTTCAAACACTTAATATTTCTGATGTAGCAATTTCATCAATTACTGTTGCTGAACTTGAATACGGTGTTTACAAAAGCCAGCGTCAAGAGCAAAACACGATAGCACTTTCTCAATTTTTAATACCTCTGGAAACCCTACCCTTTGATGAAAGAGCAACACAAACATATGGAAAAATTAGAGCAAAATTAGAATCCCAAGGAATTGTGATTGGTTCAATGGACATGCTCATCGCATCCCAAGCAATTTCTCTTGATTTGATACTGGTGACAAATAATGTTAGAGAATTGTCACGAATTCCAGGATTAGTGTTGGAAAATTGGGTGGATTGATATGCTGTAATTTTATCGTTGTCCATTGCAACTTCTAACGGGTAGAAAACTTTGAAATACCAGCATTCTCTTCAAGCTGGACACAGAAGATATAAAAAATAGAAAATACTCAATATTTTTTAAATAGAACTATAATAAGATTATCTTAAATTTTACTGCGCCGATAATCTACGCCAAAATTGTAGGGCAGCCATAGTGTTAAAAATTAGTGTTGAAGAAGCAGCGATCAACTTTAAAAATCTCTTAGAGCAAGTAGCTAAGGGAGAAGAAGTGATTTTGCTAGAGCAAAATCAAGTTGTAGCTCGTTTAGTTCCTCCGCAAAAAAAAGAACAGCGTTTAGCTGAGATGAAAAAATTCCGGGATGCACTTGCTGTTAAGGGAGAATCTTTAAGTGCCAATGTAATTAATGCACGTATTGAGGAGCGCAATTGATTTATGTGGATACAAGTATTCTTGCTCCCTTGTATTGGGCAGAGGCATTAAGCGGCACAGTTCGGGAACTAGTACTAAGTGAAAGTGAACTTGGTTTGAGTCAATTAGTTAAGGTGGAACTTGTTTCTGCATTATCGCGTCGGGTTAGGATGCGTGAAATATCTCAAGATGATGCAGCAGCTATAGTCCAAAGTTTTCAAACTGATATAAATAGCGATTTTTATACTTGTATTACCCTCGAAATGATTCACTACCACTTAGCGCGTGAGTGGATTAGTCGGTTTACAACACCACTGCGTACACTTGATGCAAAGCATTTATACTATCCACGGGTAAAAACTGGACTTTTGTCATGCTGAACGGAGCGCAGCGCAGTGAAGCATCTTAGAGATTCTTCACTTCGTTCAGAATGACAGTTGTTAGCCGTTTTTAGTATAGCTGTTGCATCCCAGAATAATATTAGGTTGGTAATAGCAGATGCGGTTTTAGCTGCAAGCGCTCAGTTTTTGGGAGTTGATATTCTTTTGTTACATTAGTTAAATTTTCTACTTTTTTCGTATTAACATCATCTAAAAAAATGCGTGCCCTTGATTTGATTAGCGAATTAAGTCAAGGGCGATCGCCTATTCAAAGCAAATTAACTAAACACGAATGGCAATAAGTTAAGCTTAGTGCCATTCGCCTATAAGTAGTAAGTGCTAATAGAAAACAAAGCCTGCGGAGGCAGCCTTAGTCTGTGTAGCCGTACCATTCTATGGTGACGGCGGTATTTCGGGCAAATGATGGATCTATTTTTGTAATTTTGTAGGGTGTGTTAGCGAAGCGTAACGCACCTTGACTTTACATTTCAACGATGATGCTTGGTTACGGCTGTTAGCAAACACATCCTACAAAAAAAACGTTGATTTGTAAATGTTTTTAAACTTAAGTTGACACTTATGGGTAATGCCCTGCCCCGACAATGTTGTAGGCGAAACAAATTATCTCTAAATCATTAGACAGCCCTGTATCCGAACCTTCCCCCACGCGGATACTGTTCAATTCTTAGGGAATTAAAACCATCGGCGGCATTAAAACCTTGGGTTTGCGCCATTATCCCGCCCGCAGGCTATAAGCCTGGGGCTACACGAACAAAGCCTGCGAAGGCAGGCTTTGTTCGTGTAGCCGCACCATTCTATGGTGACGGCGGTATTTCGGGCAAATGAGGGGTCTAGCCCTCTTTTAATTCGCCAACAATATCAGGAACGTTTTAGCTTTAGCTCAAGCTAGGGTGGGATTCTTTTAAGAATAGCGCTTAATTAAACCTAATTTCTCGGAACCTTCAAGCCACCACGTTCGAGAACTCCTCGCACTTCCGGACTAGGTTTGTAGTTATAGCCATAGGATGAACGCTCGGAATCATCCATAATTTGCGGTGTCAGCAAGACAATAACCTCGTTACGCTGATTAGATTTGTTTGTCCTTCTAAACAGGGAACCAAGAAGGGGTATATCACCTAAGACAGGAATCTTGGAAACACTTACCCGATCGGAGTCTTGAATAATACCACTGAGAATAAGTGTCTGACCATCTCGCAAGCGGATTGCTCCAGATTGAAGACTTCTTTTTGAGAGTAAAGTAATGTCACCATCAGTGGTGGCTACTGAACCGTTAGGTGCAGATACAGTTGGTGCTACAGATAAAGAAATAAAACCATTATCATCAACTCGATCAACTTTAACTGAAAGGGTGAGACCAGCTTCTCTGATGATAGGTTCTCTCGTAAAGATGGTTTGTAAACTTTGTCCTGCACTTGTCTGTACTTGTTTGAAACCTGCGTACACTTCTTGTGTTAAATTCACTAGAGCTTGCTGCCCTTCTTGTACTGTTAAGGTTGGATCGGTGAGAATCTTGGCATTACCGCTTGTTACCTGAGCTTGCAAACTCGCAAGAAAACGTTTAGGGAATTGGTATAAAGATGCCAAGCTAAATGTATAAGTATCAGGAGTTGTACCAGTACCAGGAGTAAACTGCGTAATACCTGTACCTAAAGGATTAGAGCTTACAGGAGCATCAGCTGATGGTCTACCGTTTGGGTTAAAAAAGTTATTACCCAAAAACACTTCTCCCGTATTTGGATTCTGAATGATAGGTGTACTAGTTACGCTGCCTCTGGTTTCAGCACTAGTAGGCGGTCTGGAACCACCAAAATTTAGAGATGCGGCACCACCGTCATTGGTAAAGAAGTTATTGCCAACGCCAAAGGAAAAGCTAGCATTTTGGTCTTTATTATTCAAGAGGTTAACGTCGATAATTTTGACGTTGATTGACACTTGTCTACGCCGGATATCAAGCTGACCTAATTGTGCCATTGCCATCTCAACTAGCTTCGGAGAACCAATCAAAGTTAGAGAATTGGTGCGCTCGTCTCCTAGTGCTTGCAAACCTCTTAGCAACGGCTTTGAATCTTGAAAATCAATACGTTGATTTTCAACTCTGCTTTCTACCGTCGTCTGAGTTTGAGTAATTGGCGTAACTCCAGCACCCACAGCCACAGCACTAACACTGGTAACTTGTCGTTCGCGACTGACGGCACTTTCTGCTCCTAAGCCGACCAAAAAGTTTAAGGCTACTCCTACCGTAACCTGATTAAGTCGCAGGTTCCGCATGACTATATCGCGGCTTGAGTTTGGTAGTTTCGATCCGACAAAGATTGTCCGTCCGCTGCGGTTCGCTTCCAGTCCACTCAAACGCAAAACGTAGTTGAATACATCCTGTACTGGCTCATTTTGAATATCAAGCGATATTTTAAGTCCTTCTCCAGATGCTTGAGCTGCTGCTTGTCCGCCTGCTGGGGCTGTCGAATCGGCTGATGAGTAAGCTAAGTTCATATTCGCAGCGCGGGCAAGCAGCGACAATACCTCGCGCACGGGCGCATCGCGCAACACCAGGCGGGGTACTCGCTCTTGCGTGCCTAAATCAAGAACACTGGGAGAAGCATCAGTCGCCGAAATCGCAATATCTCCCACTGGTGGAGCTACCGCACGCGGCAAAAAAGGCGGTGCAGCATTAGAAGGCTGACCGGGGCCTTCGGCGGTTGCTGGCTGCTGACTAATGCTCGCAGGAGGTGCGGGAATGGATGGGGGGGTAACTCCTGGGGCAGCAGGCGCAATTGGGGCTGGTGCAGCAGCGGTTGTACCGTCCCCAGGAGTAAAGCTTAAAGTTAGTGCGCTGCTACCTCGCGTCACAGGCTGGGCACCAGGAGTACCATTGCTACCAGTTACGATAACGCGGACGCTATTCGCATCAAGCTGATTAATCGCAATCGAAGCGATACCGGGGGCGGGATTCTCTTGACGAAAGTTGTTTCCTTGTGGTAGACGTAGTTGCGTATTGATTAAATCGGCTACTAAAGCATTGCCACGTTTGGTAGTAAAAACTTGAGCGCGATCGCCTGCGGATGCATTCAAAACTAAGTTGACTCCATTCCCAACTTGTTTAACTTGCACTCCTGTAACTTGGGTCGTCTGTGCCCAAACAGGTTGTGCTGCCAAAATCGCAATGGCTGCGCCATATATCAAATTATTACCGTGAAGTTTCACAGCTCATTCCTCACCTAATATTAATGTTTGTGTAATTTTGTGTAATTAGTTTTGAAACGAAACTAAAATCGCTGCAACAATTTGACCTTTTTCCCCGATTTGTCACCATCGGTACAGAATTAGGTAATAGTGCTGAATTGTAATTTTTCGGCTCTAAACTGGCTTAAAATCAAATTCAATAACAGGCAAGTCAGCCTACCCTACGCCTTTTTTCATCCCTACACCCCTATTTCGGTGCAGCAGCAGGAGCAGCAGCTTTCGCAGCTGCGGTAATTTCTTCCGGAGTCAGTGGCATTAATGCCTGTAACTGGAAGGATGTAGTAATTGGTACTGGTCCAATTCGACGTATTTTTTTGCCTAATGCATCTGTTGGTTCTTCCGGTAGCAGTGTCGATTGATACTCCTTAACTAATAACAGCGGTTGCAATCGCTCGATATTTCGGAGAATTGCTTGGGTTTGCTCGTAAGTACCAGTAATTTCGATGCTGATTTTACTACGCTTAAGTTTGCCGTTAACTAATGCTCCAAAAGAACTGTCGGTAATAACTTCGCTTTTTTGAGCATCTGGTGCGAACTTTTTGAGTTTGGCTTTGACTGCATTCGCTGGCAACAAATCGTTACCCGATTCAACCAAGCGATTTAAATCGATAAGCAATGTATCTAAGGTTTTTTCGTTAGCAAATAGTCCTAAAACTTGTGCTTGTTGGACTTTGGTTTTAGCTAGTTCTTCCTTAACCTTGGGAATTTCACTAATGCTGGCTTTTTTCTGTTGAATCTGATTTTGCAAATCGGTTTGTTTTGCCTGCTGCTGCACAAAAGTGTCCCAAGTTGGCATGAGCATGTTCATAGCTATATAAACCGCTCCACCTAATCCCAACAACCCGACTAAAATACCGCTAATTTTTGGTGTAAAAGTAATCCCAAAAATAACGGGGTATGCAGAACCAGCTTCCTCAAATTCTCCACCTTCAACAAAATCAAAATCTTCACTCAAAGTCATTTTTGAAGCGCTCCTGTTTGTTGCAAACTGCGGATGCGAGCAACTAGCCCAACTGTGCCTTTTTGTTCCAACTCGCGCATCAATTCCGAGGCTCGAACATCGCTCAAACTCGATTGAATGGTATATTTCACAACTTTGGGAAGTTTTGCACCAGGTGGTAGAGTTACACCAGGTAAAGTCGCATCAACCAATTCAGCACTATTGATTCGGGTTTCTGTCGATTTGAAGAAACGCGATTGCTGTAGAGTTAGCAAAAAATCGTTGACATCGTTGAAAGAACGAGCAAAACCACCGACTTCGATTGCACCATTTGAACTTGGCTGTGGTTCACCTGGTGTAGATGATGCAGCGGGGATAGCTGCGGCAATCTGCTTGACAGTCTCTAATTGAGTCGTTGCCGGAATGCGTTCTTTGACATCTTGCAACATTGCTGACCAAGGACGAATTTGGTCGAATACAGTAACTAGAGCTTGTGTTTCGCTTTTAACTTGGCTAATTTCTTGACGAATTTTGTTGATACTACCGATTTCTGCTTCTAATCTCTGGTTTTCTTGTTCGAGTCCGGCGATTTCTCCCTCTAACTTGCTATTTTGTCCTTGTAAAATAAACCATCCAGTTCCAACTAATACCAATGAAAAAACCGCAACTGCTCCACCGATATACAGCGGGGTCAATTCGCCAATTGATATTGGTGCGCGTTTTTTCTTTGTAGTTAGATTTGGAGATGCTGCCCTGTCCTTGAGAAAATTAACGTCTAAGCTGTACATTTTCTTACACCTCCCGCATTCCCAATCCAAGTACTATTCCCAATCCAGGACGATGCACCTGCGGGTATTTTGCCTCGTCAATTTGCAACGCCAAAGCACCCACAGGGTCAATTTGAGTAGTAGGCAAACTCAAACGTTGGGTAAAAAATTCATCCATCTGTGATAGTCCACCACCCGGTCCTGCTAGCAGTATTTGCGCTACTTCAAAATTTTCACTTTGATTTAGGTAAAAATCGATCGAACGACGCAACTCGTCAGTAAGTAATCCCAATTCCCGCATCATTGCTGCCATACCGGGATTCACCGAAGTTTGACCTGTTCTTCCTCCATCCCCCGACGTTGAAGGAATCGTCATGCCTTGAAGTAACTCTAAATCGCGTGATGGGGGTAAATTCATTGCCCGCGACAGTGCTGTCTGCATCTGAAACGTCCCAATCGGTACTGTCCGTGAAAATTGCGGTACACCATTGACAATAATCGCAATTTCTGTACGATCGAATTCGATATTTACCAACACAGCCGCTTCCTGCGGTCCAAATTGCCGCAATTGTTCGCGGATTGTCCGAATCAATGCAAAACTGCTAATTTCGAGAACGTCAACTTGCAAACCTGCCTGCTCGAAGGTTTGGACATAAGTATCGGTAACGTCTTTGCGCGTAGCAACCAGAAGTACCTGTACTTTTTCAATGCCATCCTCATCGACAAAATACCCAAGTTTCTGATAATCTACATCAGCTTCTTCGCGGCCATAAGGTAGATACAAACCAGCTTCGTGGTTGAGTACCATCTCGCGCAATTCTTTGTCGTCCAATTCCGCTGGTACGGGAATTAACCGCACAATCGTATCGCGTCCGGGGGGAACAGCCGTAGCAACTTTAGATGCCTTTACTTTGCTTTCAGTCAACGCTTGCTGAATAATTTGTGCCATCGCAGGGGGGTCAGCAATTATACCGTCAGCGAAAATACCTTCGGGAACCGACACCGATGATAAAGCTTCTAATTTTAAGCCTTGACCCTGCTTGCGTAACTGAGCAACATTGACTCGTTGTGGTGCAAGTTCGATGCCTATCCCTTTATTCGATTTCCCAAAAAAACTATTGAAGCTTTTAATCACAGCTTTGCCCGCAGAAATGCATTAGTTGAAAAATTTAATATTGGTCTGGAGTTAGGAGTCAGGGGGTCAAGGGTCAGGAGTCAGGGGTCAGCGCGATTATTACTGGCTACTGATTAGTGATTACTGACTACTGACTACCGACTACTGACAAATAACGATTTAGTTACTCATACCTACTTACTAAGTAATTTGTTTAGCCTATAATCTCGACAATTCTGCACAAGCTTTTCACCCCGATTTAGCTGAAAACTAAAACCACAATGATTTATCAAAAGTTCAAAAAGATGACAATTTGGGCGTTACTCGGCTTAGTGACAACGTGGATTGTCAGCTGTAGCACAGGTAACGTCAGCAGCAATACTCAACAAGCTTCTTCTGGAGAGGCAAAAATCGAGTTTTGGACAATGTCACTCAAACCGAAATTTACCGACTACTTCCAAAGCGCGATCGCAAATTTTGAATCGCAACAGGGTATAAAGGTCAACTGGGTGGATATACCCTGGGATGGAATGGAGAACAAAATCTTAACAGCCGTCTCCGCAAAAACGCCACCTGACGTGGTAAACCTAAATCCTGGTTTCGCGTCGCAATTAGCGGGGCGAAATGCTTGGTTGGATTTAGATACAAAGATTCCAACTGATGTCCGTTCCTCCTATCTACCGAATATTTGGAAAGCTAGCACGTTGGATGGTAAGAGTTTTGGTATCCCTTGGTATCTCACTACACGGCTAACAATTTACAATACTGCTTTATTAAAGCAGTCAGGCATTACTAAAGTGCCCAGTACTTATACTGAACTCGCACAAGTTGCTCAACAAATTAAAGAAAAAACTGGTAAGTATGCCTTTTTTACGACTTTTGTACCGCAAGATTCCGGCGAAGTCCTGGAGTCGTTCGTACAAATGGGGGTAACGCTACTAGATGCATCAGGGAAAGCCGCATTTAATTCTCCCCAAGGGAAAGCAGCATTTCAGTACTGGGTTGATTTATATAAAAAAGGCTTACTTCCTAAAGAAGCACTTACGAAAGGACACCGACATGGAATCAACCTCTACCAAGCCGGAGAAATAGCCTTTTTGACATCGGGACCAGAATTTTTGAAAGAAATCGCCAAAAATGCGCCGAAAATTTCCGAAGTCAGCGCGATCGCACCCCAAATTAGCGGCGAAACAGGTAAGAAAAATGTTGCCGTGATGAACGTTGTTATCCCCCGCGACACCAAACAAGCCGACGCAGCCGTAAAATTTGCTCTATTTATCACCAACGACCAAAATCAACTAGAGTTTGCCAAAGCCGCAAATGTTCTACCATCAACAACCAAAGCCCTCGCCGATACTTACTTCAAAAATGTACCAGCCGATGCCCCAACATACGACAAAGCCCGTACAATAAGCGCCAGCCAATTGCAGCAAGCCGAAGTATTAACACCCACCTTAAAAAATTCCAACGTTTTGCAAAAAGCAATTTATGACAACCTGCAAGCCGCAATGCTCAACGAGAAAACCATAGATCAAGCCATTACCGATGCCGAAAAAGAATGGAATAACCAGTAGGGGCGGGTTCACCAACCATCTATCCTACAAACCAAAAATCTCAATAAACCCGCCCCGCCCCAACCAAAAATCCCCATAC
>CAXTCQ010000268.1:0-11609 GCA_964242965.1 uncultured Calothrix sp.
GAAGGGGAGAAGGGGGAGATTAATTGATAACTCCTAACTCCTGACTCCTAACTCCTAACCCCTAACTCCTAACTCCCAACTCCTAACTCCCAACTCCTAACTCTCAACTCCTAACTCCTAACTGCCTCTACTACTTCGACTCAATCGATAGCAGCATCGACATTTGTTGATCCAAAGTTAATTCTTCCTTCGAATTCGGTACTACTGTACTTATCTGCGAACTAGCACGCATTGTCATTGTCGAAGTAATTGGCGTTAATTTATTTATCCTAACTAATGCCCGTCCTTGACCGCTGCCGATATACGATTTAAGAGTTACAGTTACACCTTTTGGGGATTGCGGTAAATTCAATTTTTGTGGTTTGAGTGCTTGCTGTGCAAGGTTGATATTTAAAGTCGCTACACCATCTTTAAAATCAACTAACTCGTATGTCGCTACCTGATTAATTGCCATTCCACTGACATTTACCCCATTAGTGACTTGCCATTTTGCACCAATACCTACTGCTTGCTGGGGAAGAGGTGCAGATATTTGTTCAATTGAATTTGACATTTGGCCTATCATCTGCTTAAAACTTGGGTCGCTTCCTGGTGGTATGGTAAAATTTGCCTTTTTAGTTTGTCCGCGATTGTCAATCGCAACTGAACCCTTGAATTTTTTCAGCTTCTTCATTTCCGCACGCATCTGGGCAACCGCTGCTGGTGGTAAGTTTGTATCACCAACGACATCGGCATCGGTGTAAGTAAAATCGTAATTTATGTCTCCATTCGACTCAACATTTTTAACGACGGACTCAAATGTGATAACGGTTGCAGGCATTTTCAAAGCAGGTGAAGTTTTTCCTGCCATCGAAGTCATCATATCGATATTCATCCGCATATTTGCGGTTTCCTTTGTGCCAATCGTCGGTTTTAAACGCAACTCTTGCCGAGGTTCTGCCCCTTCTGAAATTAACTCGATTTGGGATTTGGCTGTTGGGGTAATTTTTGGGCGTTGTTGTGTCTGTTTTGTCAATATGGAAGTTTCGGCATTAACAGGTGTTACCAAAGGTTTTAAACTAGTAGCTGCAATGGCAAACGCGATTCCACCAATAAATAAGTTTTTTTTCATGACTTTAACCAATATTTTTGATTTTTCTGCTAGTGTTCCGATGTATCTTCCCTTTATAGCAACACCCTAATTAAATACGTAGATTTTAGCCTTTACTTACACAATCAACCAATTCCTTTTATACCTTTACACCCAACACCTAACTATGACAGTTATCGTTTTCGGCAGCATCAATATAGACTTAGTAGCAACAGCACCGCGATTGCCCGTTGCAGGAGAAACGCTGCTGGGAGGTGACTTTTTCAAAGCACCAGGGGGTAAAGGTGCTAACCAAGCCGTTGCTGTTGCCCGTTTAGGTATTCCTACTTACATGGTTGGGAAAGTTGGGGCACACAGTTTTGGTCACGAACTAATTAGCAGCCTCGAAACCGCAGGAGTGTATATCGATAATGTTTCGATAGCGATCGCAAATTCAGGTGTAGCTGTTATCATCGTTGACGATGCTGGAGAAAACCAAATTATCGTCATTCCCGGTGCAAATGGACTTGTGGATAATGAAGATGTAGCGCGATTATCGAACCTTTTACCGCAAGCGAAAGCTTTATTAATGCAGTTTGAAATTCCCATGTCTGCGGTAGTTGCCGCCGCCAAAGCTGCACGCAGCGCCGGAGTTAGAGTCATTTTAGACCCCGCACCCGTACAAACAAACGTGCCCGATGAACTTTACTCATTAGTAGATATCATTACACCCAATGAAGTCGAAGCCCGACAATTAGTAGGCTTTCCAGTCGATAATGAAGCTTCTGCTGCCCAAGCTGCAAGAGCCTTACTCAAACGCGGTGTCAAATGCGCTATCATCAAACTCGGCGCGAAAGGCGTATTTTGTGCTACCAGCGAAGAAGAATTTTTTATACCTGCATTTCCTGTAAATGCCATTGATACAACCGCTGCGGGTGATGCCTTCAACGGTGGACTAGCCGCAGCTTTCGTCGAAGGCTTAAACCTTCGCCAATCAGTAATTTGGGCTGCTGCTGCTGGTGCGATCGCCGCCACAAAATCCGGCGCACAGCCATCATTGCCTGATAGGTTTATGTTTGATGCATTTTTGAAAGAGAAGGGAGTGGGGAGTTAAGAGTTAGGAGTTAAGAATTAAGAGTTAGGAGTTAAGAATTAAGAGCTAAGAATCAAGAGTTAGGAGTTAAGAATTAAAATAGACAACTGACAAATAACAATTAACAAATAACAACAGACAATTGGCTACTGGCAGATAACTCATAACTCCTAACACAAGAACTCCTAACACAAGAATTCCCAACTCCCAACTCCCAACTCCTAACTCATAACTCCTAACTCATAACTCCTAACTCATAACTCCTAACTCATAACTCCTAACTCCCAACTCATGACAAAACAACTCGTATTAATGGATCACGATGGTGCAATTGATGATTATCTTGCTACCATGTTGCTGATGACGATGGAGCATATCGAACCTCTTGGTGTCATCGTCACACCTGCTGATTGTTATGCTCAACCAGCAGTTAGTGCAACTCGAAAAATGTTAGATTTGATGGGAAAATCACATATCTCGGTTGCGGAAAGTACGGTGCGCGGTATCAATCCATTTCCTCAGATGTACCGTCGTGACTCCTTTGTTGTTGACCATTTTCCCATTCTCAATCAAACCGAAACGATTCAAACACCTTTACTGACTCAACCCGGTCAAGATTTTATGGTCAAGGTGTTAAAAGAGGCATCCGAACCAGTTACATTATTAATGACCGGACCATTAACAAACCTTGCTCAAGCACTCGATAATGCTCCCGAAATTGAAGCTAAAATCCAACGTCTCATCTGGATGGGTGGTGCATTAAACGTTCCCGGTAATGTCGAGAAAAATTGGGAACCCGGACAAGATGGTTCAGCCGAATGGAATGCATACTGGGACCCTATTTCAGTCGGACGGGTCTGGCAAAGTTCGATTCAAATTATTATGTGTTCGCTGGATATTACTAATAACGTTCCCGTCACATCCGAGTTTGTAAGGAAAATTGGCAAACAGCGTCAATATCCAATTTCCGATTTAGCCGGACAATGCTATGCGTTAGTAATTCCTCAAGATTATTATGCCTGGGATGTATTAGCAACAGCATATCTCGGTCATCCTGAAGCTTTTGAATTACGCGAATTTGAAACCGAAATTATTACTACTGGAAAAAGCCAGGGAAGAACAAAAGTAGTATCGGGAGGAAGAAAGATTTTAGCGATGGATAAAGTTGATAAAAATTGGTTTTATTCTTATATTTTGCAGCAGTGGAAAAGTTAGTAGTTAGTAGGTTGGGTGTAGCGAAGCGGAACCCAACATCTTATCAACTGAAATTTCAAAAGTTAGTAGTTAGTAGGTTGGGTGTAGCGAAGCGGAACCCAACATCTTATCAACTGAAATTTCAAAAGCTCAAAAATCAAGGTTTAAGAGAAATGTTGGGTTACGCTACACTTCGTTTCGCTACACCCAACCTACGCAGCTACAGGCTATATTTAATTACTCCGAAGAAAATTTAATCCCATAAATAATGCAGCCACAGTTCCCGCAACGCAAATCTCACCTCGATTAATCTTCCCTAAAACCTCATCAATCGGAATCAATAAAACCTCAATCTCTTCTGTAATATCTAAATTCTGCTCGCTGACTTTCACCGCATTTTCTGCTAAAAATAAATGGATTCGATTCGTATTCTTACTTGGACTGCTATATAACGTTGCAATCTTCTTAATCTCATAAGCAACATACCCAGTCTCCTCCTCTAATTCCCGCAAAGCAGCTAACTCAGCACTCTCCTGTAAAGGGTCAAAACCCCCAGCCGGAAGTTCGATAAAAAAATCATTGATTGCATGTCGGTATTGGCGTACAAAGACTATTTCTCGATTTACAGTTAGAGGTAAGATTAATGCAACATCAGGTTTGATATGCACAAAAAAATCATCTATAATTTTGCCATTCGGTAACTCAATTTCGTCACGCCGAACTTTACACCAGCGATGATTTAAAATAATCGACGATTGTAAAAGTTTCCATTTTTCAATTGGTTTCATAAGTAAAATTGATGATTAATATGTAATTGAACGGTAACAGGATAATCTTGAGATATTTTAAGTTAAAAAGACTCTAAGCATAAATATGCAAATCAAAGTCGAAATATTTACTGTTCGCAAGCGGTTCCCTTTAACGATTAGTTATGGAACAACCGCACAAACAAGCAATATATGGATAAAAATTATACAGGATGGCATTGAGGGTTGGGGTGAAGCTTCGCCGTTTAGTGCGGGAGGAAAACCGCTGGCAACGGAGACGATTAAAGATGCTTTGTTGCAAATAGCACCAATATTAGAGCCATTTCACCCTTATCAAAGACAGGAAATTGAACAAATATTGAACCGGGCAAATCTTCCTTCCTCCGCACGGGCAGCGATTGATGTAGCATTGCACGATTGGCAGGGGAAGCGTGTGGGGTTGCCGTTGTGGCAAATTTGGGGTTTAGATATCAATGCTCTAGCACCGACTTCGGTGACAATTGGTATAAGTTCGCCGTCAAAAGCGAGGATGCGATCGCGTGACTGGTTGGAATATGCTGATATCCAGGTTTTAAAAGTTAAGTTGGGCAATCCCATAGGAATTGAAGCCGATAAACAAATGCTAATGGCAGTCAGAGAAGAAGCACCACAACTAGAGTTGTTTGTCGATGCAAATGGAGGTTGGAATTTGGCTGATGCGGT
The DNA here is from genome assembly GCA_964242965.1 of uncultured Calothrix sp. Taxonomy (GTDB): domain Bacteria; phylum Cyanobacteriota; class Cyanobacteriia; order Cyanobacteriales; family Nostocaceae; genus JANNFJ01. Next base: position 4,826 of record CAXTCQ010000268.1, read on the forward strand.
CGAAATGGGTAATTGGTTAGCGGATTTAGGTGTGAAATACATCGAACAACCGCTACCAAAGGGATGCGAAACCGATTTGGCACAGTTGAAGCAGCATCAACCATTGCCGATATTTGTCGATGAAAGTTGTTTTACCAGTGTAGATATTCCGAAATTGGCAAGTTTTGTTGATGGGGTTAATATTAAGCTGATGAAAGCAGGTGGTTTAACCGAGATGATGCGGATGGTAAATACTGCCCGCGCTTGCGGTTTGCAAGTCATGTTTGGTTGTTACTCGGATAGCGGTTTGGCAAATAGTGCGGCAGCACAACTATCACCTTTAGCCGATTATCTCGATTTAGATAGCCATCTTAATTTAATTAATGACCCTTTTCGCGGCGCAATTCTGCACCAAGGGCGGGTGTTTCCAAATGATTTACCGGGGTTGGGGGTAGAATATTGTGCGGTTAGCACTTAATCAAAGGATTGCAATTCTCTTGCATGGCGGAGTTCAAGGAACAATTGGGAAGACGGGGTTATCGTTGATACGTTACAGCGAAGCCCCGATAATTGCTGTAATCGATAAAGAATGCGCGGGTAAGTCGATTACCGAGTTAACTGGCATACAACGCGATGTGCCGATTGTGGCATCATTTACAGAAGTATTGAAATACCAGCCGCAAGTTTTGGTAATTGGGGTTGCGCCAAAAGGTGGTGTCTTACCCGATGATTACTGGCACGACCTCAAAGATGCAGTCAAAGCAGGAATGTCGATTGTCAACGGTTTGCACAGTCCCCTAGCGAATATGCCAGAGTTAAAATCGCTGATGGTCAAACCCGATCAAGTAATTTGGGATGTGCGAAAAGAACCTCCAAATCTGGGTGTAGCGACAGGTTCAGCGCGTAACCTTGGTTGTCGGAGAGTGCTAACGGTGGGAACAGATATGGCTGTGGGCAAAATGTCAACTAGTCTGGAGTTACATCGTGCTTCGCGGTTGCGGGGTTGGCGTTCTAAGTTTTTGGCAACCGGGCAAACTGGGTTAATGTTAGAAGGTGATGGTGTACCTTTGGATGCCATACGGGTAGACTATGCGGCGGGTGCGGTGGAAGGAATGGTGCTGCGATATGGGAAAAATTACGATATTTTGCATATCGAAGGGCAGGGTTCGTTGTTGCATCCTGGCTCGACAGCAACGTTGCCATTGATACGCGGCTCGCAGCCGACGCAGATGATTTTGGTGCATAGGGCAGGGCAAACAGAGGTAATGGAAAATGTGCCGATTCCGCCATTGGTAGAGGTTGTAAAGTTATATGAGATGGTAGCGAGTGCTGCGGGGGCATTTGCTAAGGTTCCGGTAGCTTGTATTGCTTTGAATACAGGGCACTTAGATGAGGTGACAGCGGAAGAGGAAATTTTTAAAGTCGAGACACAGACCGGTTTACCTTGTACCGATGCGATTCGATTTGGTGCGAGTAAGTTATTAGATGCGGTGATGCGGACTTCGGAAAATAAATAAATATGCTGTGATGTAGATATATGATGTTCGATTTAGGGAGTCGCTAAAAGCGATGTCGCGTTCGTACCATTGTAGTACAATAGTATTTCAAAATGATATGGAAATATAGAGGAGATGGATAAATGACTCCTACTACAGCAAGTGCGATGCTCCTTAAGGAGCGGTCTTCGACCATCGCCAACTACTTCATCTGGCTGGCGAATGAAACAGGCTCTTACGTTAGCAACTTGAAACTGCAAAAATTGCTTTACTACGCTCAAGCATGGTACTTGGCTATTTACGGTGAACCTTTGTTTGATGAAGATTTTGAAGCCTGGATTCACGGTACTGTTATTCCTGCACTATATGACCATTACCAGAATTTTGGATGGAAACCAATCTTTCAGGATGTTGAAGCACCGAATTTTTCTGAGAAAATTCAAGATTTTTTGGAAGAATTAAGCGAAGTTTATTTTGGACGCGATGGGTTTGAGTTAGAACAGATGACTCATATTGAAGAACCTTGGATTCATGCCAGAGGAAATATTTCGTCAGATGAACCCTCGAATGCAATTATTTCTAAGGAATCGATGAGAGAGTATTTTAAACACCGTGTCGTCAAAGAAAAAGCGAATTAGTCCGTCAGACCCAAAATCTGTTCAAGCTTCGTCAAAAATTCAATCTACTAATATTCAATCTCCAAATGAAATTAGCTTTTCCTACAGATATTTTAAAAATGATAACGAGAAGTTTTCAATTAGCAACAAAGATGCTCGTTATTTAGAAGCCTTGATTGAAAGGTTGCGCGATTTATCAACTATGACGTTTAACGAAATTACTGTTATTAACGCAAAACGTTTGCGATGTCATGCAATTGACTGGACTGATACAACAGAAGTTTGCTTTGGTTTTGCAAATGAAAAACAATTAGTAGACACACCATATCAATTTCAACTTTCGTCAAACGAGCATGGTTGAGTTCATGGTTTTTTCCTTAAGACTGTATTTTATATTGTTTGGTTAGACCCAAACCACAACCTTTATTCTTGATTTTTTAGAGAAAACATAGAACTAAAAGAATGTTCCTAAATAGATAGTCAGTATCCAACAAATATTTCATCACTCGTCCAGCGCTTCGACGAGCGATTCATCCCCTTGACGAATGGCGCGTCCATACGCCAGTACCTCATCAAACGCAGGCTCATCTTTGAATGAACCTGTAATTTGTTGGAGCCAATTAGTCGGCACAGGAGCCGCGACTTTTTTCTGTAGCTCAGTAAGCGCAGATTCTACCGCCGCGAGACGTTCTTCTAGAGAAGTGTTAGTTGACATTTGGGGTTAACCTAGTTCTATGGAAGTTATTCAAACCTAATTACTTTCAAGTTTATTTGAAATTGCGATAGCGAAGCGCAGATCGCAGACCAAGATGTTACTTTTATCGTAAATCAAAGTAGCAGCATCGACATTAGATTATAGATAATCTATATTGCAATTATCAATAATCGAGCTAAAAAAACGTGAATTTACCCAAGTATCGTGTATTTGTTTGTACTAAGCAGCGCTCTTCCAGTAATTCAGAAGGCTGCTGTCATAACTGTGGTGCGTTGGAAATCTATCAGACCTTTCAAGAACAGATTAAACTTAGAAAGCTTGAAAGTCAGGTCGAAATTCGTACATCTGGTTGTCTCGACCATTGCGAAGCCGGAGCCGTTGCTTTAGTATTTCAACCAAAGCGTTATAATTTGTCTTGGCTGCCCAAAAAATTCCGGCAAAAAATCCAGCGTCGGTTTGCCTCAAACAAGCATTATTACGGACATCTCAACCCTGCGGACATTCCGGAATTAGTTGAAAGTCATTTCGTCAAAGGGAAACCCCTAAAGCGATGTGAAATTTAGCAATTTTTGATTTTGATTATTGTCGTTCAAGAAAAGTGTAGGGAACAGAAGATGTAAGAGATTGCGTAGAGATTGTGTAAGTTTTTCACAAGGCACTATACAACAGCAATATTTCCTCATACAGTGAGAAAAAGAGAGCTACTTGCACATAGGTAAGCCGTGTCATGAAACGTAGATGGAAATCTGTTTTTCTCTCCTTCCACTGGTTGTATATCTCAGTTGGAACATCTTTAATTATCATCCTGACGCAACCGACAATCTCACCTGCACAGGAACCAAGTGCATCTACTGCTGAAATTATAAATACATCGCACGAAAATACTTTAAATCCCGTTTTAATCGAAGTAACTCCACCGCAGGATACTTTTGAATCGATATATGAAGCGAATAATAACAAACCAACTTTAACCAAAGATTCTAAAAAACCCGAAGAAACAACCAAACCCGAAGTAAGCACCGAGAAAAAGCCAACGGATGATGGTGATAAGAAAAAACCCGACCTTGAAGCAGAGGAACCCGCACCAACTCCTGAAGAAATTGCCCGTCAGCAAAAGTTGATGGAAGCAGATAAATTATACTCAGCCGGAAACATTGCCGAAGCTGAGAAAATTTACCGCGAAGCCAAAGAACCATTTCAGCAAACAGGAAATAAAGACGAACAACGTCAACCTGCAATAGTTGAGGCAGCGCAGCTACCACCCGCAGGTAAGGTATATTGGCGCGAAGCCGAAGCTGGTATACTTGGCAACTTGCAAACTCGCACTCTAATCCCTCTTGAATTGTTAGTACAGCAAGTACCGCAGTTTGTGCCCGGTCATATTAGATACGCTGAGAGCCTGAAAAAATACGGCGATGAAAAGAAAGCGCTGCAAGTATTGGAACGCGGTGCAACTTTATATCCGAACGAACCGGAATTAGTCAAAGCGAGAGTGACAGCTTTAGGGGATGCGAAAAAATGGATGGAAGCATCTTTAGCTGCGCGGCAATTTGCGATTCTCAATCCTCAAAATCCGCTAGCACCGGAGTTTACTAAGTTAGCTGACGATAATTTGAAGCGCTATAAATCACATATTCGCGGAGAGATTCGCGGGAATGCGATCGCCAACATCATCACGGGTGCTTTAGGTTATGCTGTGACTGGCAGCTTACTCGGTCCCTTTTCAGCCCTCGACTCAACTATATTATTATTGCAAGGCGAAGAATCAATCGGTGATTCGGTAGCAAAACAAGCAAAAAAACAGCTTGAAGTAGTCAAAGACGAAGCAGTTAACGCTTACGTTAACGAAATTGGCCAAAAATTAGCCAAAATCGGTGGTAGAAATGAATTTAAATACGAATTTTTTGTAATTCCCGAAGCCGATTTGAACGCCTTTGCGCTACCAGGTGGCAAAATATTTGTAAACGCTGGAGCAATTGAAAAAACCAAATCTGAAGCCGAACTTGCTGGATTAATTGGTCACGAATTATCCCATGTTCTCCTGTCTCACGGCTTCCAACTTGTCACCCAAGGTAATCTAATTTCTAACATAACTCAGTATTTACCATTAGGTGGTACTGTCGGACAACTGTTTGGACTCAGTTACAGCCGCGATATGGAACGTCAAGCCGATGTCTTGGGTACGCGCCTAATTGTTACAGGCGGATACGCAGCCGACGGATTGCGAAACCTGATGATGACACTTAAGCAGCAACAAAAAAACGCACCCCCAACATGGGCAGCATCGCACCCAGGTGGAAACGAACGTGTTAGCTATATTGAAGATTTGATTTCGCGCAACGGTTACAACCGTTATGCCTATGAAGGAGTAGCCAAGCACCAAGAAATGCGCGATAAGGTGAAAGTTATCCTCAAAGAAGTTAAAGAATGTCGCAAAGACGAGAAAAAATGCCCAGAGAAAAAACCTGAAGGTGACGCTAAAAAAACCGAACCCGAACAGCCCAAAAAGTAACAAGACTCCAAAATAAATCTGCCCGTAGGATAGGCTTATAGCCTGTCCTACCTAATACTAAATCCTAGAGAGACGCGAAAGAAAGCGTCTCTACATCCAAAAATTCTAAGTCACAGCAGAATCAAAATCGAAAATCATTCGTCACATGAACTATCAAGCTCCAAAAGTGATTTTCCACCTTAAGATTATTTATGTCATTACAACCTGTTAAATTGTTGCTATTCGGAAGCCTTGGTTTATCTTTATTCTTAGGCAATTCTATAGCCCAAGCTCAGTATACCTCCAATGCCAACGGCGATGTAGTAGTACCTACAACATCTAATGGTGGTTCGACTGATTCCACAATATCCACTGGTGACAGATATCCATCCGGAGGTTCTTCATCAGTTGGCGTTGATACTAATGCACGGTTTTTATGCCAGCAATACAACGGACAATACACCGTTATGTATAGCCCCCAAAGTCAACCCGGACAAGCCTTTGCTTGGGCGAATCCCCGCAGTCTGGGTGGCGGTTGGGACACCGCACGTCGCTGCAACACAATCGCGCAACGCCTAGAAACCTATCGTAGAGATGGTTTACTCGAATTGCAAACCAATGTCGAAAACGGTCAAAATGTCGTTTGCGTCACCACCGAAGCAAACCCCGCTTGCCGAATTGTTTTGACAGTTCCACCCGAAAAAGACCCCTACACGATCCGCAATAGCGTCTTCCAAAATCTTGCATCTGCCGACAACGGACAACAGACATACGGTGTCAGTACATACCGCAGTCAAAGCAATAATCAAATCGGACAAATTTATCGTACCGTAACTGGCAGTAGTATTAATACCCGTTCGGCAAAATCACCCATCAGCTTGAAACCATTCTTAGATAAAGCTGACGGTGGTACAGCTACAAGCTTGAGAAATGGAGTGCGTATTAATCGTCCGCAATCCAAACCTCAAAGTGGCGCTCGTCTTAAACCCGGTAATTTCCGGTAATTAGCTGTAATCTTTTTATCGTCAACTAGAACAGCAGGAGTCCGCCACTATATCCGGTACTCCGGATTAGTGGCGGGAGGAATGGTCGGCAACGACGAATTGACTGACGACCGATAATAACCGGAGGTTATTCAGGGATGTTGGTCGGTGAGGAGTTGCTATTTATATTCCACTCCTCGATTAATCCGGGCAATGCCTCTCTAAGCTTAAACTGCCAATCAGGAATTTTTTTAAGTCGTTTCTTTAGCTCGGTATCCAGCTTAAAACAAATTGGTTTGGGGTCTAGCGCTTTTTCTCCAAAAGGCTTGGAACAATATTTATTATTTTTCCCAAAAGGCATACTTTTTATTATATATGATGGTATACTTTCATTAAAGCACAAAAAACAGGGAGGTGATTTTAATGTACAAAAAAGACCCGCAAATTTTAACGGTTGCATGTAAGTTGGAAACGACTTTGCAGCAGGCGCAAGATTTTAATAA
>CAXTCQ010000269.1:0-11554 GCA_964242965.1 uncultured Calothrix sp.
CCTTTCCCCCTACTCCCTACTCTCTACTCCCTACTCCCGCAATCGTGTCAAATTCTCCCAAACCCCTCATCGTTGGTGTATGCGGTGCTTCTGGACTAATTTACGCCGTTCGTGCCCTCAAATATCTTCTTAGCGCTGAATATACCATCGAACTAGTCGCCTCCAAATCAGCATACATGGTTTGGCAATCCGAACAGGATATTCGGATGCCATCCGAACCTATTCAACAAGAAATATTTTGGCGACAGCAAGCGTGCGTCGAAACCGCAGGTAAACTTCGCTGCCATCAAGCAGGTGATGTAGGAGCCAATATTGCCAGCGGTTCGTTTCGCACGCTAGGGATGATTGTAATTCCCTGTAGCATGAGTACTGTGGCTAAACTCGCAGCCGGTCTAAGTTCTGATTTATTAGAACGCGCTGCCGATGTCCAACTCAAAGAAGGACACAAGTTAGTTATAGTCCCCCGCGAAACCCCATTTAGCTTAATACACCTGCGTAACCTTACTACCCTTGCCGAAGCAGGCGTTCGCGTTGTTCCCGCCATTCCCGCTTGGTATCATCATCCTCAAACCATAGAGGATTTAGTTGATTTTGTCGTCGCTCGTGCATTAGATCAATTTGATATTGATTGTATCCCCATTCAACGCTGGCAGGGGAAAAAATGAAGTATTTTTAGTAGGGAGTAGGGAGTAGTCCGTGGGGAGTAGAGGGGTGCAAAGAAGTTGAGGAAGTGGAGTTCTTGTGAAGGGGGTGGAGAAAGTAGAGGGGTAGAGGAAGTATAAACCTATTACCTCAATCTTTCCTACTCCCTCTGCTTCTCCATCTTCCCTACTCCCTCTGCTTCTCCATCTTCCCCTATTCCCTACTCCCTACTCCCTACTCCCTCTACTTAATTTTATGGCTCTAATTCGCTTAATTATCTTAGTTATGCTGCTGGGAGGACTAGCGCTACTAATAGCGCAAAATTTCTCCCCAACATTGCCGTTAATATTTTTGGGGGTGCGAACCCAACCTTTCCCCCTAGCAATGTGGATTTTGTTTAGTGTCGTTGCTGGTGCTGTGACATCATTGTTTGTCGGTAGCTTATTTAGTCTGTCAAGTTATTTTACTCTCGACAAGCCAACCTCTAAATCCCCATCTTCTCGCACGGGAGCATCGCGTCAACAAGAACCAACACCCCGTCCATCGAGTGGGAGAAACGAAGCTAGAAGTAATATCGATGATTGGGATATTGATAAAAGCAGCGATGACTGGGACTTTGATGAACCAGCTAAAGAAAAATCAACTCCCCGTCCTCAAACTACCCAGGTGAGGGAAACCCATAGCGACCAAAGTCAACAAGAACCAAAAACTAGCTCAAAATCCGATTCCGGTTATTCCTACAGCTACCGCGAGCCTAAAAATTCCGGGGTAGGAAAAACTGAATCGATTTATGACGCTGACTATCGAGTTATTATCCCACCCTACCAGCCAGAACCTTCAAATCCACCACAAACGTCTAAGCCGAAAGATGAGGATGATGATTGGGGCTTATTTGAAGATGATTCTGATGATGACTCGCGTAAGTAGTTTTAATGAATGAGTTTTTTTTAAAGTTAACAAACACTTGTTTCTGGCTAGTGAGATTTAATAACTAAAATTGAAAACAAAAAACTTTTACACTCCTTACAGTATACACCGAGACTATTCAAGCGCAATTTTGGCTTAGTAGAATATTAGTGTAGCGACTGAACTACTTGCTGATACCGACTAATACTAAATACTACAACGCTGTTCGCGGGATTCTTGTTTGACTTTACCCATTACGGCAGCTTCTTGCAACCTCATAAACGCATTAAAGTCTTCCAAGTCATAGTGAACTGCTAATAGCTTTCGTAGCTGGTTTTCTGCTTCGAGTGTTAAATAACCAGTTGTTAAAGTTTGTTGAACAACATCACGAATCCGAGTCATGGTTGGAACCTCTAGCGACCATACTTATTTATTCGGGCTTTCTCTCATAAGATATGCAGTAGTTTTGAGCATTAACCGTCAAGTTGGTAAAGCTTTTTTGTACCACTTCAGGAAATAAGCCATATTTGACACCTTCGGAAAGACTAATAGAACACGTATTGATTTTTATTACTTAAGGCTTGTTTTCTCCTAATGATTGGGGTATCTATAGTATTCCGAAAAGAAACACTACCCTAAAAGCAAGCTACGATTACTCCATCATGAATTAATTCCAACTTTCTAGGTTGCAGACAGTCATAACTTGAATAAAGTTTCAATCAAGCATTTTTAAGTTTCCATTAAGATTAAAGATACCGAAGTCAGAATTCTCAAGTCACCTAACGAAGGTTATTAAATTCGTTAGAAATTCATTATTGATTTATTCTCACTTTATAGAAAAATAGTTAGTATATTGCCCAAGTAAAAGGAAAAAATTAAAAGAATGACAGCCAGCGACCCGTATAGAATCGAAGAGGAATTTGTCGAAGCTAAAAATAATTGGGAGTTAGAGAAGTTATACATTGATTTAGCATCGGCTAAAGGCAAAGCACTAACACCTGTTGAAAAAAAGTTTTTACGCGGGCTGCTGTGCGGTTTTAGTCCAGCGGAAATCGCAAGTGCTGTTTATAAAAGCCGTAGCAGTAGCACAGTTAGAGTTTATCTATCTAATGGATTATATAAATATATAGAAGAAATGCTAAGTAACCAAACGGGAACTAGCGTTAAAGTCAAAAACTGGAGTCGTGTCACGCATTTATTAGAAAGGGCTGGTTATAAAAAAGCTTGGTTGCAAGTCGAATTATCGAATAATCTAGTATTAGCAACTACTAACAAAGAACCGGATGTATTTACCATGCATACAGCCCTACAAAACAATTGGGGGGAAGCAATAGATGTCTCTGTTTTCTACGGTAGAAAAAGTGAATTAACGCAGATTAAGCATTGGATTGTTGAAGAACGCTGTCGATTAGTAGTACTTTTGGGTATGGGTGGTGTTGGAAAAACAGCGCTATCGGTGAAGTTAGCCCAAGAGATTCAATCCGAATTTGAATTTGTAATTTGGCGTTCCTTGCAATCTTCACCACCGCTGTCGGTTCTTTTAAATCAATTAATTAAATTTTTATCTTCAGACTCAGATATTCAAATTGCAGACACGATTGAAGGTAGTATTTCACAACTAATTAACTATATGCGTGCAGCGCGATGTTTAATTGTTTTGGATGGTATTGACTCTATTTTATGGGGTGCTGCTACCGATGAGAGCGAGGAATCTATAATGCCGCTACCAACGAAATCTAACATTGGTGAGTCAGCATGGATTTTACCCCAAATTCGGTATCGTCAGGGTTATGAGGGTTATGGTGAGTTAATTCGACGTTTGGGAGAATCGCAACACCAGAGTTGTTTGTTACTTACGAGTCGGGAAAAACCACAAGCGATCGCAGCGCTAGAAGGTGACACTTTGCCCGTGCGTGCATTGAAATTAGCAGGATTGAATTACGCTGAGAGTTTGTCGATTCTCAAAGCCAAAGGATTCGTCAATATTAAAGAGGAAGAATGCAAGCTTTTAATTGATTGGTACGCTGGAAATCCCTTATTTTTGAAGCTTGTTGCAACAGCGATTCAAGAATTATTTGCAGGTAATATTTATGAGTTTTTAGAACAGGGTACCGTTGTTTTTGGTGAAATTCGCGCCATTTTAGACCAGCAATTTCTTCGCTTATCGCAGTTAGAAAAGCACGTCATGTACTGGCTAACGCTCAATCAAGATTTTGTCTCGGTGCGGAAATTACAAAAAGACATCATACCAAGGGTTTCGCAGCGATTAATTTTGGAAGCTATTGAGTTATTACTCATGCGATCGCTTATCGAACGGCAAGTATCTACCTTTTTTCAAACACCCGTGTTACTCGAATATATCGCCGAAAGAATAATTGAAGAAAATTTGCAATTAGGTGGAACGCAAGCAGCCTCATTATTAGTTAACCATACAATTTTTGAAACCCAACTCAAAAACTACATCCGCCAACTGCGTTTCAATGCTGAAATTTAAAGTAAAGTGGGGAGTAGGGAGTAGGAAGTTAGGAGGCGCGGAGTTAAGGATTGTAGCTTATTTCTGGTTGTTTACAACTGACAACTAACCAATGACCAATGACCAATGACGAATGCCAATGACAAATTTATTACAAGGTTTAAATCTATATTTAATTGGGATGATGGGTGCTGGAAAAACCACTGTAGGACGTATTCTGGCACAACATTTGAAATATGGTTTTTTGGATACCGATGCGGTAATTACTCAAGCGGCAGGTAAAAGTATTAACCAAATATTTGCCGAAGAAGGCGAAGCCGCGTTTCGCAAACTCGAAAGCAACGTGCTGTCCCAGGTTTGCGCTCATACAAAACTTGCGATCGCAACTGGTGGGGGTATCGTATTACAGCGCGAAAATTGGAGTTACCTACATCACGGCTTAATTGTTTGGCTCGATGTTCCTGTAGATGTGCTTTACAATCGCTTGGCGGAAGACACAACTCGACCATTATTGCAAGATGCTGACCCGAAAGGAAAACTGCGATCGATTAACGAAAGTCGCATACCTCTTTACTCGCAAGCCGATTTAAGAATTACCGTTAGTGAAAGCGAAACCCCCGAAAGCATTGCCCAGCGAGTAATTGAGAAAATCCCTAGCGTCATTAAAACTCAAAATTCCCAAGATTCCCTAACGAGAAATTAACATTTTTAAGTGATGTCGGGTAGTAGTAGGCGATCGTATGAATGAATTGCCGCAAATGAAGCTAGTGGTCTGTTTCATAAATTGTGACATGTGGTAGGGGTTAGATCCCCGTCTTCTTTAAGAAGACGGGGATCTGATCCTCACGACTGGGCAAAACGAATGAAACAGACCACTAGATAATAACGTGCAGCAAATGCAAGAAGAAAGTTTCCTATTGCTTATTGCCTAATATAGCTTTATATCTAGCCGCACTGAGTATACTATTGACGCTGATAACGCTTAGAATACTGCCAAAACTAAAAGCACTCAACATGCTGCCAACGCTACCAATACAAAGAATACTTCCAGCGCTGCCAATACTCAGAATACTTCCAACGCTGGCGATACTCAGAAAACTATCCGTGCTGGCAATACTTAAAATACTTCGATAACTAACTTTACTGAGGATGCTTTCTTTGGCAACAAGCCAACGTTCAATCATGATTTTATCACTTCCAGACGGCATTTGTATGAAAAACTATTGTTAGTAATTATACTGAGTATATCAATTTTAACTCCTGTAGGTTGGGTGGAACGTAGTGGAACCCAACACATGATATCAAGATAACGAGAATAAATTAAGCCACAAAAATATCTAATTCAAACTAGTCAAAAAGAGAAATCCGGTTTTATTTTTGTTGCGTAGCCTATGCTACCCTACGGGAACGCCAAGGGCGAATGCGCTTAAAAAATTTTGTATATTGTTGTGCGTATTTTGTCGGATGGGTGGAGCGGTAGCATAACCCAACATTGATGATCTAATTGAGTCAACCTATCTAACCTCAATCAAGCGTAAGACGGTAGTTGCTTAGGGTCGAAATTTATTGGCAATTGTAAAATATTCGTTGTGTTGTCTCGCTATGTTGGGTTTCGCTTCGCTCCACCCAACCTACTAGCTGACTAGCCAACCTTGTATCCTTGTATCTTAGAAGAAGTAGTAGACCGTCGCGACATCAAAACCAATAAGGCATTTGTTGGGTTTCGCTTCGCTTCACCCAACCTACTAGCTCAAAATTCCTACGATTCCCTAACGAAAAATTAACATGATTGTGATGTCGCAGTTAAGGCATGACTCTGGGAAAAATACGCGGATTCAAGGTGTAATATTCAACCAAATTGCACTATCTAAAAATTATCATTGTTCCACAGGGTGACGGAACTAGTTTACGTCCATCTTCTTGAATTGCGTTAACAAGCAATTGCTAGAAGTAAAAAAATCCAAGCCATTAAGTTTACTCGAATGACAGCTATTTCTGGTTGAGACCGCAAACAGGGTTAAAATGTCTTGGTATTGTAAACTACAATACCAAGACTATTAAGTATAATCGATATTAGGCTTCAGAACCGCTACATCCTTGTTGGTAGTGTCAAATTCTTGTAAACTGCACAAACAACAGCTTCTACTGCTAACATCTCCGCAAAATGGTTAACGATAAAGAATATATCCGCCAAGCCGAAGCCACTCGCGTCCAAGTCCTCAGCGAAGCTCTACCTTACATTCAACAATTTGCTGGTCGTACCGTAGTTGTTAAATATGGTGGTGCGGCAATGAAGGACAGCAACCTCAAACACCAAGTTATCCGCGATATTGTATTTCTCTCCTGTGTCGGGTTGCGACCAATTGTCGTTCACGGTGGGGGACCGGAAATTAACACTTGGTTAGATAAATTGGGAATCGAACCGCAATTTAAAAATGGTTTGCGCGTTACCGATGCTGCAACAATGGACGTAGTAGAAATGGTGTTGGTCGGTCGCGTCAATAAAGAAATTGTTGAATTAATTAGCCAAGCAGGTGGTCAAGCAGTCGGACTGTGCGGCAAAGATGGTAATTTGATTACAGCCCGTCCCCAAGGTCAAGAAGGTATTGGTTTTGTAGGCGATGTTAGTAGCGTCGATGTCAAAATTCTCAATACGCTGGCGGAAAATGGCTATATTCCAGTTGTTTCTAGCGTTGCAGCCGACGAAGCCGGACAAGCTTACAATATTAATGCCGATACTGTTGCTGGAGAAATTGCAGCTGCACTCGGTGCTGAAAAGTTAATTTTGTTGACGGATACGCGGGGTATCTTAAAAGATTATAAAGATACTTCGACGCTAATTCCTAAACTTGATATCCAAGAAGCCCGCGAATTGATTTCGACTGGTATTGTCGCTGGGGGAATGATACCGAAGGTAAATTGTTGCGTGCGATCGCTTGCCCAAGGTGTAAAAGCTGCACACATTCTTGATGGTCGCATCCCCCATTCGCTGCTACTCGAAATTTTTACCGATATTGGTATTGGTACAATGCTCGTCGGTTCGCATTTTATGTCTTAAGAAGGGAGTAGGGAGTAGGGAGTAGGGAGTGGGACAAAGGAGACAAGGAAGCAATTTGTCTCTCCCTCTTCTCCCCTTCTCCCACTACCTACTTCTAAAAATAATCCTCGAACCTCTTTGAACTGGTCGATGATAGTATGAATCATTCACAATCGTCGGATTGATGATTGTGGAATTATGAATTCTCGGATTGACCAAAACTGGATTCACAAAGGTCGAGTTTGTGTAATGTTGCCGAACACGCGGGTGTGTATGCTGTCTATATGTTCTAACTTGAGGGTATGAATAATTACTACCGTTTATTATCTGTCCTGTAATTGGGTTAACCGGTACGGGTGTGGAAATGGGACTACCGTAGATAAAATTAGTAACGCTAGGCTGGGAGTAATTATCATAAGTGGTAGTACGTTGGTAGATAATAGTTGAAGTTGAGGATTGGGCGGAAACTGGAGCCGCAAGTCCAATCGTACTCACACCTAATACCATTAAGCTAAGTTGGGTAATACGCGATAGTGCAGTCGTACCTGGTAAAGGCGATCGCAATAATCCTTGAAGTATGTATTGAAGCATCTGTTTATTTCGCAACCCGGAAATTTCGGGAATTTTATTAATGGTTTTATACTAATTTTATCTCTTATCGACTGTAGGGAAAATCAGTACACAGTGCGTTGCTAAAAACACTGTTAAGTTTGATTTTAGGTATCCTATATTACTGTTTTGCACAGATTAGTAGTTTGTTTCATAAGTTCCGGGGGGTTCCAAGAATCCGGGTTTCGTAGAAGTTACCCGGATTCTGACCCTCACGAGAAGGTCAAAATTAATGAAACGAACGAAAGGGTCGTGGTCTGTTTCATTAGTTACGAGGGGTTACTAGATCCCCATCAACTTTTACGCACGTCGGGGATCTGACCTTCACCACATGTCACAATTAATGAAATAGACTACTAGATTATTGAAAAACGTATTACAAAAGGTACAGTGGGATGCTTGCGTAAAGCGGCCGCACTACTCACCATTATCAAAAAGGTGGACAATACTAATCATTAGCAGTTATTAATAATAATGAAGGAACTAATCGCTTATAATATCTGACTAGTAATAGAGATAAATCAAAAGCAATATTATCTATGTACCCACGCATAAATACTTACGATAAAAGAATAATTACTCTATTTTTAGGTATCAGCGCAACTACTATTACTTTTTTACTAAATAAACCTTTACACGCACAACTGCAAGCTTATGTCACTCCTTCACAAGCTCCTTTGGAATTGGAATTACTAACTAAGCCAAAAGGGAATGTGGTTACAGCTAATACTATTAGTCAAAGCGAACTGACTGTTCCTTCTTTGTGGTGGGCAAAGGATAACTCGGAAAATAAATTGCTCGATAATTGGATAGCTTATCCAGCATCTGGGAGAGAATCGGCTCGTGTAGATTTAATTGTAAACCAGCAAATTTGGAGCTTGTTAGATTACCTTGAGCGTTACGATTTTGTCAATCGTCTCGGTAATAATGCACGAACTTACGGTTACAATGTTCGCGTTTTCAATTATCAACAAGAGCTTTTAGGAACTTATACTTGTAGTTTCGCTGCAAGTCCTGCATCATGCCGCATTAATATGAATGCTCAAAATCGCTTCGGGTTACGTCGTACCGAAGGATGATTTTTTAGCTTTAGGAGATGTGATATCTCAGAGACGCGATATATCTCAGAGACGCGATATATCGCGTCTCTACATTATCTAAATTTGGGCGTTTTTCATTTTTTCAAATAATTCTATATATTGCTTTTCAACATCTGGACGTAAGGGATATAAAAACTCGCTTTTAGTGAAGTTATTCTGTAGCAATACATTGCGTAATGGTCCTTGAAGATCGGATGCAGCAATTTTTGTGGGTACTGGTGAATTTGTTCGAGTTCCTATCGCAACTTTCTTGGCAATAGGGTCTTGCCAGAAAAAATTTATCCATTGATTTAATAATTCTTGTTTACTTTTACTGCCAGCAGGATTAACCCAATTATCGGACCACATTGAGGTTCCAGATTTGGGGGTGATTGCGGCAAGTGTCGGATATCGTAATATAGTTGGTAAAATTTCGTGCGACCAACCAACTGCGACTAAAGTATCGCCGAGTAGCAAAGGTTCAATATATTTATCGGAATCGTAAAATTTAACTTGCTGATTTAGTTTTTTTAGTTCTATTTGTAAATCTGATACTGAATTTAAATCGGTTGTATTGTAGGATTCTCCTAATTTCTTTAATACTAAACCAATTACTTCGCGTGGGTGATTTAGTAAGGAAATGCGATCGCGCAATTCTTCACGGAACAAATCACTCCAATCTTGCGGTGGTGTCCAACCATACTGCTTAAATTTATCCTGTCGATAAACAATTATTGTACTTCCCCATCGATAAGGTGCTGCCCAAACTTGACCTTGGACATCTGGAAAACCTTGCTGGTTACGAGTTACAAGTTTTTTGAACTCTTCGGGTAAAGCCGACCACTGCTGCAACTTTCCTATATCCAATGGTTGAATCAGTTTTTTTTCAATTGCCTGTTGCAACCAAAAATCACCCAATGTTACTACATCAGTTGATACTTTTTGATTCGATTGCCAAAAAAATAGTAGACGCTGAATCGACTCAATCCAATTATTTTTATTAGTATCGGTTTTACTTTGCCAAGCCTCTAATTGCTTAAATATATCTTGCAATTGTCCGGCAAGTAAAATATTTAATTCTGTATTTTTTGGTAAACTGCGCTGAAATTGATTCATCACCTGACTAGGTAGCGAATCTTTTAATAATCTAACCGTTAATGTGCCATTTTTATTTCCTCCGCATCCAGCTAGGAATTGCGAAAGCGTTAATGTAGCTGTACCAATTAAAAAAGAACGTCGATCCATTGATTTAAAAGAAGGGAGTGGGGAGTGAGGAGTGAGGAGTTAGGAGTTAGGAGTTAGGAGTTGGGAGTTAGGAATTGGGAGTTGGGAGTTAGGAGAGGGAGTTGGGAGTTAGGAGTTAATCTCTATTTTCTGTATCTCCTGTACCTCCTCCATTTCCTGCACCTCCCCCACTTCTTGCACCTCCTCCACTCCCTCTACTCCCCCACTCCCTCTACTCCCTACTTCCTACTCCCTACTTAACTCGTGCTTGCTTTACCATTGCAATCAGAGTATGGTGAGCGTCTTCGGAATCTTGAAGAACATGGTCAAATGGTATACGTACTGGTACGGTTTCGTCATTGACTTGTGCGCTTAAATCCATACCTTGTGCATCAATTGCGACTATGTGCGCGGCTTTCGCTTCTGTCAAACCACCGTACACTTGAGCATAAAGGACTACAGCCGAGCTATGGTCGTCGTTCATGTGTTGGCAAATACGCGAACTTACTTCCGCAGAAAAATTTTCAGACATAATTAGGATTTCGATGAATAGGATAGTTATCTTTGTAATAGCTTTATCTATTGGTGTATCAAAAGTATTTCAAACTACACTTAACTCAGCTAAATATACAGATTTAATTTATACTAATAATGTCTAATGCTGAGATATTGTTTGAAAAAGCTAGGTTTAATTTATTGTATAAAACTTAGTTAGGTACAACAGATATTATGCATCGATTTTGACTATTTGTCCTGTAATTACCACCACTTGACTGTAGCAGAAATATTAGCAAAGATTTTTTACAACTAAAAACTGATGAGCGCAATTAGCCACCGCCGAATTATTATTGGGGACGTACACGGTCATTACAAAGGATTAATGACGTTGATAGACGCGATCGCGCCAACGTCAGAGGATGAAATTTACTTTCTTGGAGACTTAATTGACCGTGGACCTCAAAGCGCTCAGGTAGTGAATTTCGTGATGGAAAGTCCCTATTACTGTTTAATGGGGAATCACGAGCAAATGTTAATTAATGTTATCACCCAGGAGAAACACAAGCCAACGCCAATGCTCCAAGCATGGTTGTACAGTGGTGGGCAAGCGACGATTGCTAGTTACGAGAGAGCGATAATTCCCAACGAGCATGTCGAATGGTTCAAGAGTTTGCCCACGTATCTCGATTTAGGAGATGTTTGGCTTGCTCATGCTGGTGTTGACCCTTCGATGCCTTTAAGCGAACAGACAGCCGAACAGCTTTGCTGGGTGCGCGATGAGTTTCATAGTATTAAAAAGCCTTATTTCGATAATAAATTAATTATTATCGGTCACACCATCACTTTCACGATGCCCGGTGTAAGTCCGGGGAAACTAGCCCAAGGTCAAGGATGGTTAAATATTGACACTGGGGCTTATCATCCGAGAAGTGGTTGGTTAACTGGCTTTGACATAACGAATCAAATGGTTTATCAAGTTAATGTACTCAAAAACCTCACACGTATTTTGCCGTTAGACAAAGCTGTTACATCTGTAAACCCAGCTGAGATTAAAGTAACTCATGCACGGGGGAGGTAGTGGGGAGT
>CAXTCQ010000270.1:0-11428 GCA_964242965.1 uncultured Calothrix sp.
TCCTTTATTATATTCAAGTTTTTCAACTGTTTTATTGATTATCAAAAATTTATATGAAACCTGTGCTCAACGCCTAACGGCAATCCAAGGTATAGCACACCACCAGTCTTAGAAACGGAGACAGAAACAGAAAGTGCTCAACGCCTAACGGCAATCCAAGGTATAGCACTAGAAGCTAATTCCCTAATTCCTATGCGAGAATTTAGTGCTCAACGCCTAACGGCAATCCAAGGTATAGCACCTAAAATATCAACGAGAAAATGGTAGTGCATAGAGGTGCTCAACGCCTAACGGCAATCCAAGGTATAGCACAGCGGCTTTTGAAAGCCTTACATAGTAAAGCCTCTTGAACAATCTTACAAGCACCTGCGTAAAAAAGCCAATACAGCGCTTTAACATAAGAAAAAATGACTGAAATGCGATCGCTAAAACCCATATAAAGTACAGCTTACACAGTTTTGCAAGCACCTTTAGCGCACTAAGGGCGGCTGAAAGTCATACCTGATAAGTATTCGAGACAACAAATAGTCTCTATTGAACTTCACACTCACAGGTGCTTGCATTTTTGACCCTCAAACAATCAAAAAAGGCTTATTTCCCTCTCCCCAAGTACCCGGACGATTGTACTTCGGGATATCTTCAACACAACGATGGCTCAAACGAATCAACAATAGATTATCCTCCGCAGCCAAAATTTCCTCCAATTCCCAGCGTAACTTTTCACGCGATCGCATACTCAAAGAACAGCGAAAAATCGAATATTGAATTCGTTCCCCATAACCTTCGAGCAACTTGTAAGCCTTTCGCCAGCGTTTCTGACAGCGAATATCATAACAAATCAAGTAACAATTTTTGATTTCACTCATTGGTTTAATTAGGACGTAGGGGAAGGTGTGGTCCCCTTTGGGGATAAGGGGCAGGGGGAAAGGGAAAAAAATTCTTAACTCCGCGCCTCAATAAGAGACGCGAAATTTCGCGTCTCTACATCTCTCTACTCCCTGACTTCTTCAGCGCACTACCAACTGTGCAAACAACCCGCTTTCACCCGACCATTCTTTTTCCAATAGCCGCACTTCCAATTCCAATAAGCGTCGATAAGTTAGCGAATACCCCGTAACAGGGTGTTTCCAACTTTCTTGCTTGCGCGACTCGTACATCTCCACAAATTTGCGTCTACCCGCATCGCTTAACCAAACCTGCTGTCCTCGCACTTCAAAATCTTCTTTAACATCCCACTTGCCGCGATTAATTGAAGCGATAATTGGCATATCTACGAGGATGACACGAAAAATCTCCATTAAATCGAGTGCTAAGGGTGCAGCTTGCGATCGCGGTTGGTGGTAAAAACCTAAAGCTGGTTCCAAACCTACGGTCAGAATGCTATTCATCACATCTTTCTCTAGCAAACTATAACCAAATCCCAACAAAGCATTAAATCTATCTTTGGGAGGACGACGATTTCGACCATCGAACCATAATTCTTCAGGCACTTCTGATGAAATCATATTGGGTAAAGCGCCAAAATACAACTTAGCTAAATTTCCCTCAAACCCCAACAAAGACTGTAAAGATTGTGCTTGGGGAACCTGTTTGAGTAGGAGTTGCATTTGCTTAATTGCAGTTTGTAATTTTTCTAAAACTGCCTTTTTCCCACGAGTTCCCCGCATCAAAAATTTCCGCTGTCCCTGTCCGCGACAAACTATCAATTTCCGTGCCAATTCTAAACAAGTTTCCGCATTACTCAACGCCGCATACTGTCTAACTCGCCGCTGAATACTACCTTGACGGCTGTCGAAACTACCGAGATAGCGACCACCACCCGAAATAAAATGTACGCTAATCCCGCGTTCGGCACAGAAATACAACGCCTGGGTCGAAATTTGCGAAAAACTATGCAAAACTAACTGTCCAATTTGATACGCTGAGACAGTTTCGACAGGCTGATTGCGACGAGTAATTTTGATTTGTTCTCCTGTCTTCCCTACTGCCGTTCCCGGTTCGAGAACGTGGATAATTTGCCGCGTATCATCTTCGGGAAAAAGTCGTATTGGTTGCCATTCGCGGTCGTGTGCTAATCGTGCTTCTTCTGGTAAGCATACAGGTGCAAGCGAACAGCGAGCGCAAAGCCGTTCGTTATCTGTAACGGGCGGTCGATGGGTAGATTTCTGTAAATTACGTGCTTTTTGTATAGCTTCCCTTACAGCTTCTCGCCCTGTATCATCAAGGGGTACATGCACTAGCACGTTATCGGCATGGTAGCGAATGCGACCTTCTTTAACTTTTATGCCAAAACACGATTCTAATAAACAAGCATAGGCAAGAACTTGAATGCGATCGCTTTCCCAAGCTTGCGGTTGCTTGTTTTCATCGCGGTGACATTTACCGCGTTTGTGTTCGTAGGGAATAGTTTCCCCGTCGCGGGTACGCAACGCATCCACCCGACCGCGCAAACCTAATTCTTCGCTGATGAGAAATAATTCTTCCCAATCTTCATCTTCTTGTTTTTCGAGTTCTGCGTGCAGCCTGCGTCCGGCAAATACTGCTGCGTCTTGGGTATAGAGTTCCTCTACTTCTTCGAGATAAAAAAGACGGGGACAGTATGCTAGAGCATGGAGGGCAGAAACGCGGATAGTTTCGGGTTTGGTAATTTCTTGATAATCTAAAGTTTGCATTTGTCTGTAAGGTTGTTTGATTTTGGGTTTAGCGCCTTACGACATCAGAGGATATGAGATTTGAGATTTTAAGGAATCCCCGCCGTTTGAAAAATCTGCTGCGGTGTGAGTTGCAACCCTTCAAACAGTGAATCACTTAAATTATCTGTACCTCGTTTAGTTTGAGGTGGAGCATCGGGATAAAAAATCGCGATCGTCTTGGCTCTTGTATCCACAATCCAAACACGAGACACACCAGATTCAAGATAGTCAGTTGCTTTCTCGGTCATCTCGCCAAAAGTTTGACCGGGGGAAATAATTTCGATAACTAGTTCGGGTATTACAGGACAAGCCTCATCTGCAAACCAATCAGCAGCTAGACGACTGTAGGATACATATGTCACGTCCGGAACTGGAACCCAATCTTGGCGATTGCGAGTTAGTTTGATTGCCCACTCGATTACAATCCGACCTTTTCCTTGTGCCCATGCAGATAATAGTACAAACAACGCGCCAGTGGTTGAACTATGGGAAAATTTGGGAGACATTTCATCGTTTTTAAATTTTTGGACGGCTTCACCATCGACAAATTCATAGATAGTATCTCCTTCTGGAAGTACAAGGAATTGTTCGAGGGTGAGTTGTTTTGAGGATAACTTAACCATAAGCGTTAGGGGAGCGGGAAGTTCTATTTATAGTTTAGAATGTGCTCAACGCCTAATGGTAATCAAAGGTATAACACTACTGTAGCCAGGAGCGGAATTTTAAGTTAGTGGGGTGCTCAACGCCTAACGGCAATCAAAGGTATAGCACTGGGTGGTAAATCGCGCATTTGCAGAATAGGTGCTCAACGCCTAACGGCAATCAAAGGTATAGCACAAGCGATCGCGCATAGCGCTTATTTCCCTCTTCCCAAGTACCCGGACGATTCTACTTTCGGACATCCTGAAAATAGCTGTAAACCTACAAAGCTGCATCAAATATCATTTGTACGGTAAGTTTTAAGTTGGGGAATGTTGGAGAAATAATTAGTTCGTTGCCTTGAAACTGGGTCATTTGATATTCCCCATCAACAAGTTCGCATACAAAAATGGTGGGTTGCTTAGGGTTGCCGATAAACTTACGACCTCCTAACGCGGCATAGTCAACTATCCAGTACTCAGGGATGCCCATTTTTTCATAGTCACCCAGCTTTTTGTAATAATCATCACGCCAATTGGTTGAAACAACTTCAATTACTAGGGGAATTGATTGGGGTAGTTGAATAGTAGAATATTTTTCCCACAACTCTTCGTGCTGTAAATTAGAACGATTTAATACCAACACATCAGGAGAATAGGTAAAGTTAGATTCTTCGTTCGAGAATGCGACTAATGCAGTTTTCGGTATGTTGTAAGGAAGGCTTAACTGAGTAAATTCAACAGCTATTTGAACAGTTAAAAATCCTGTTACATTTTCATGTTTACCTGTCGGTTGCGCCATTTCGACAATTACCCCATTGTGCAGTTCGTATCGATTTCCATCGGGCTTTTGTTCTAAAAATTCCCCAACAGTTAGTAGCTTTTGTGTTGGTAGGGTTTGAGTCATAGTTACCACCTAGAATATTCCATTTTTTTGAATTTACCAGTTGGATTGTGGATTGCAAAATTTTGTGTATTTTGCATTATTTTACTTGAATTATCGTCCAAGCAGACTCAGGGGGATAAGTTTGTGAAAGTTCCTGGAGTAAATAACGTTGCCAGCGAGTACCTTGGGAACCAACATGATCTACCCAGTAGGGTAATACTAGGGAACCATCTTCATCTAAAACTAACCATTGCAGTGTTTTTTGAAGTTGATTTTGAGATAAAAGTTTGACTGCATTAACTAAATCACGGCTTTCACCCAAAGACAAACCGCCGAAGCGATTGATAGTTTCAGGACGATTAAAAGCTGTTTGTAACCGTTCTGAAAGCGTTGGTTGTGCGGTATCTGTGGTTGAATCGATCCAAACTCCAAACTGAATATCGGTTAATAGCTCTTGATAGTCGGGACGTGCGTTACTAGCGTCGTGGATATCTTTCTTCTTGAACCTGCGAAAAGTCCGAATCACCGTAGATTTTTCGGGTTGAGAAAAGAGTGCGATCGCTAACTTTACCCCACAATGTCGATATCTATCTTCTTCACCCACGATAGAAAGTAACATCCCATATACCGTTGAAGGTGGCGGTACGGGGTAAGTTTCCGCATATTCTCGTGCGCGAGACTGGCGAAAACTGGCAATGGGTACATCAACTTGAATAGCTAAAGATTGAATATCTAAAAAACTTGTCATTTTGCTGACTCCAATTACGGTAACTGCAAATCTTGGCTTATTTGCTGCTTTAAGCTTTCCACAGCAGTTTTAATGCCAGGAGTAACTTTTGCACCTAATCTTTTGAGCTTTTCGCCATGTTCGCTGTAGCTAATAGCACCTGCTACCCATATTTCTTTGGCATCAATATCCTTTGCTTCCACGCGCCGGATTAACTCAGGTGCATTAATTTCGCCGTTTTCGTCTTCTGCAAAACAGTAAAGCAATCTGGGGGAAAAGTCATGCGTCCAGCGCAAAATGATAGAATCAGGTGAAAAATCGTACAAAAAGCGTGAGTGATTACCCGCAACTTCTCCTAAAGCCGTTAAACCGTTTAAAACGGCAATAGTGCGAGATTGTTCTTTTAAACGATTTGGTGTGAGTGCAAATCCATATTGGTAGCGCGTCGCATGTACTTCTGTACCGTACAGTGAGGTATTTCCCTTTTTTCCACTTTTGGCATTGAATGTAATATCTCCTGTAAAGGGAGTCATAGAAACGGCACGAGTTACTTCTAAAACCCCACGTTTTGCTGTTGTTGTTCCTTTCGGTGTGTCTTTAGCTTTACCTCTAGTAGCTTTATCAGGTTTATCAGGTTTATCAGGTTTATCGGAACCTTCAGTTTTCGCACCCTCAGCTTTCATAAAACCAAGGACATCATCATCGATAAAAATCTTGTCATCAAAGCTCTCATTTTGCCAATTATTATCATTAGTATCATCGTTCCAACGTCGGTTTACTTGATAATCATCACCTGAAGTTTGCCAATAATAACGTAATGCCCAACGAATCGCTTCAGCCGAAACTGTAGTGTGAACTTCTCCTTTCCAAAGTATTTTTTGTAGAGTTGTAATATTCCCTTCATTTTCACCGCGATTATTTGCAGCAGTACCGTAATCAGTTAATATGTTGCCAAAAAGATGTAGTGTCATGGTAGAATATTTCCTATTTGCTTTAATAACAATAAACTGAGATTTGCGCCCCGATCGATGAATATTGAATTGGTGTTCTAGTCGTAGTAGTCATTTAAACTAACATCATCATTTGGTTCTATTTCTTCAGAAGTTTCCAAGTCTTCTTCATCTTCATTCTCACCATTTTTTGCTTTTCCTTTATAGCTTGCTAATGCTAATAAAGCTAAATCTCTTGCCTTTTTCCACTCCTTTTCTTGCATAACTAAATCCATTAAATCATCCCAGTTTGCTTGTAATGTAGGTAATTGTCCAGCACGCGACCAAAAATCAGTAATAAACTCGCGGAAAGCATCTGCACTTTTACAGCGACTCAATCCGGTTCTAATTTTGATATTTTCGCGGTCAAAATTTGGGATTTCTCCTTTATTGTTAGCTTGTTTATAAATCTTACCTCGTCGATAATAAATCGCTTCATGACAAGCTTTTACAAATAACTTATCTCGTTGTTCAAACTGGGCTTTTTCTACCATTTGATATAGTCCTCCACGTTCGTAAGTTAGTTTCTCAAATAATTGATTGCTATTAACTTTTTCTCCAATACCTATATACCAAGGTTGGTTCCGCGCTAGATTTTCAGCTATCAATTCCCGTGCAAAACTACTGGCAATAAATCCGTTCTCTTTTCCAGCAACTACTTTATCTGGTAAGCAGTCACAAGAAATCTTGTAGTTATGACAAACCTCTGTATCTGCTTTGACAATATACAAATCAGTACGTGTTTTTTGTTGTGTTGCCCATGCCACAGTTCCTAAAGTTATAACTTGGCAACTCAATAAACCAAATTTTTCAGCAATCTCTGTCGTAGTTTCATAAGTTAAAAATTTCAACCCAGCATCACCTAAACCAGATTTATGAAAGTCTTGATAACTGGCATAACGCATTTGGTCTATACGGCGATATTTAGAATAATTTTCTAACTCTATCACCTCTGGGATTACCAAAGCATATTGCGCGCGTTTATCTCGCAATTTAGAACGAAGAATGTAGTAGTAACAAGCAACAGGTGCAAATAAAAGTACAAATGCATTTTCTGGTGATTCTTCAAAACTTGTATCGCTACTAAAGGCAATATGACGTACTGCTGCACCGGGATTTAGCCAACCTGCAACGCTGATTGGTTTTTGCAATAAATTACCTTTTTTATCGCAAAGATTGCTGGCAAATTCTTGATACACGTATTTTGTTAAAACCTTATAACTTACAACAATCTCCGGTTTATCATCCTCCAACTTCAAAGAAAGTTTTTCAACTCCCGTCGATTTGTGGGTGCTTGTATGCTGTAGAAAAGTTCCTAAAATACCTTGGTGGACTATTACCTGTGCATCTTGTCGCATGGTTTTAGAATCTAAACCTCGCAACGCGATAAGTCCATCATTTAACTGAAATGCTTCGCTTAATAACCATTCCAAAACACCTTGGTCATTTTCTGACCACGTTAATTTTATCTGTCGCGGTGTCAATTCCCAATTCAAGCCGTAAGGAGTAGTTACTTTTTCATCTTTAAGTTGTTCTAAAGTCATGTAAAGTCCTGCTAATCCTGCACGGTGTAACAGTGTGTAGCTGGCATTACCTAAATTCAACTCAATTTGCATGGTTCAGCCCCCGTTTCTTCGCTGTAATAAATTTCATCTGGAGGTGCGACAGGATAAAATTTAATCCGCTTCCAATCGGATAAATTCTCAGGAATGTAAATTGGTACTGTCCATCCTTGGACTTCGCGCATGAAGGATTTATCGGGACGTAGGTTTTTAGCTTCGTTAATATCTGCTAAATCTTGTTCAAGCAAAACAGTAATCGTATAACCTTTGGTACGTAAAAAATCAGGATAGTTGCACCAATCTCCTTGTAACCAACTTGATTTGACAAGTTCTGGAGTGTTACTACTCAACGTCGCGGCTATTTCTGATAAATCTTGTTGTGAAATAGCTGTTTTATTTGCAAGTTGGGCAATTAATTCTTCGCCTGTTTTTATTTCTTTCCCATACGGTCTACTATTTGTCCAAGGGTAAATGATTGCTAAACGTGTCCCCTCTTCGTCTCTCGTCATGCGACGATTTAGCCTTCCTAAACGTTGAATTAATGCTGCGGCTGGTGCCATTGCAGACACCAACAAATCTGCACTCAAATCTAAGGACATTTCGCATACTTGGGTAGTAATAGCTAACACCGCGCCATCAGTATCAAACCCATCAACGACTGCTTTGTGCTTTTTTACTCGGTCTTTATATCGAAAACGGCTGTGATAAATTAGCGGTTGAATTCCAGAATTAGGTAAATTTTGTGTCAGCATATCTTTAGCTTGACGATACAGGTTAATACAACTTTGTACGGAATTTGTTACCCAAAGTACTTTTTCTTGTTTGCGTAATGCTTCTAATACTGGTTCCCAAACTTCAGCTAATTGACTTTCCTCGGAGACTTCTTTGATAACTTTGATTTCGTATCGTTTTAATTGTTCTAACTCTTTGGGACCCGGAATCGGTTCATTGAATTCTTCACCCAACTCCGTCATTACTTCTTGTATTTTTTTCAGTTGTTCCGGCGTAAAGCTGGCACTCATCAATAAAATTGGCGCACCGCGAAATGTACGCAAAAATTGCAGCAACGCACCAAATAGTTCTTTATCGTAAGCGTGAACTTCATCAAAAACAAATGCAGATTGACAAATTGCAGCCCAAGCATAAAGAGGTTTGCGGTTATTTTGAATTAACCCTAAAACAGTATCAACCGTGCAAACAATAAGTTTTTTGCGCCAAGCAGCAAATGCACTCAACCGCGCATCAATACCTTCAGAATTATCGGAATCACCAGTAAATAATAACTCTCTATCTAAATCAGCGCGGGAATGCATCAAATCAGCTTCGATTTCTGTTCCATTTGCGTAGTCGATAAAGCCTTGTGAAGCTGTCCCTGTTGTGGGATAACAAAAGAATAATTTGCGATTCTCTGCCCATTTTTGTGCCCATTTGTACGCACCTACAGTTTTTCCTGTACCGCAACCTGCTTTTACTAAAGTGACACGATTTGGACTTAGGGCAATTTTTTGCTGAAATGGTCGTAAAAGTTTACCTTTGAGTCGCTGATTGACTAATGTCTCTATCTCATTACTAGATAGCGTTAGACTTAATACTTCTTCCATCCAGCTTTTAAAGTCTTTTTCAGCAAGCGGTAACGCTGAACCAGCTAAGTCCGCAGCCATAACTGTTGCTTTTACTGCTGCAACAAACTTTCGTGTTTCCCAATCTAAGGATAATGCGTATTCTTGGAATTCTTTTTGTAGTGCATTTAAAGCTGGAATTAGATGCGACCTTTTTGACCATGTTTCTGATGGCAAAGCAGGTAACTTATCGGGCAAACCGAGTTCTTGATGACCCATTCGTAAAACCGCTTGAAAATCTCGATGATGAGTCAGAATTTTTAACTCATCGCCAGTACCTTCGGGGATTTTTGTAATTGATGGGATTGCTTCATCGCTGCTATTAACCCCTATTTTAAGGTGGTGTCCCATCGCTGCCCAAACTGCAATCATAAAATTTGCGTTTGCACACTGTTCTAACCATTGGCGAAAACTTGGAACTTGCATTGCTAAAATGCCGCTAATGATTTCATGACGCAGCATCTGGTTTTGTGCATGGTCATTCCAACGTTTTTTTAAGTCTTTCCTAAGTTTTTGAAATTCTAGTTTTTCTGTGTCAGATTTGATGGATTTTAAATAAAGCATCTCTTGAAAATGGAGGCTATTTTTACCCCAGTCGTGTAGATATGCACCAAGTTTAACTGTGGCTGCAAAATACCCTAAATCAATCTCTGTTAAACCTAATTGCTTTAAAATACTCTCGCCTAACTTATTTACTAAAACATCCGCAGCTTGTATCACAAAGCTAATGTGTCCTGTATACTTTGCTGCACCAATCTCGATATCAGATTTCTTTAGCGGTAGAGTTTTTGCTAACAAGGGTAAACCTTTTTTGAGTTTTTCCTCAAACATTACTACCTCCGGGATAAGGCGTAAAAATTCCACATCCCATGTGATGCTTACCACCCAAACCAAACTGCTGTAATTTTAAAGAATCTTCGTCATTCAATCCTGTAACTTCTGTCGTGAATCCAACTACTGTAAACTGTTTGATTTTAATCGTTTTACGGCGAAGATTTCCTTTTTTATCAATAGGAATACATATTTGCCCATTGATTTCTAAGTTCTGTAACTGACGCTGTGCAGCTTCTAAAAATGCTCCTGGTTCAGTATAATTCTTACCTTTAATGGTCACAATTCTTGCTCTAAGTATTGCTGCTGGCTTCAGTACCCATACTTGAGGAATACCAATTTGAATTTCATGTACTCCAATAGAAACCCGCTTACCTGCTAACTGATAAATTAAAGGAATTTTAGTAACAGGAACTCGAATCTTTAAACAAGATTGTTCTGTTAATAGAATTTTTCCCTGTTTATCCCCAATTCCAGGAATCGTTAAAATACTAACGTCACTTTGCTGACGCAATTCCGGTACGCAGTGAACAAACGCTGCGTACAATCCATAGTTGTGGTCTGCTGGTAGATATTTACCATATACAGGAAAGTTTAGTTCAACAAACGGCTCGAAATCATCCTTAACATGACGAGACGCAGAAACACCCACAGAAGCTTTCATAGAGAATTCTCCCTCAACAGCTAATTAGTAAGTAGGACTATTCGTAATTCTCAAAACCTGACGGTATTCAGAGGCGATTATTGCAGTCAAAGCACTTTAATTTAATCTGGCTTTGCTATTGACCATTTTGTTAAAGCGTTTACACCTTAAAACATCTGAGTAAATTCAAAATAGCTTTATTGGATTCAATGTGTCAAGTATTTACTTAAATATGTTCAACGCCTTAAACGGCATCAGAGGTTAATGAGCAAACAAGGATAAATTAGTCCTCGCGGCTCTGCACGAATTGGCAGTGTTACAAATTTACACCGTAAAAGTGCTCAAAGCCGACTTTTGAGTGCGGCATCAGAGGTGAAATCTAGAATAACACGTCTTGCCACTATCCTTTCACTCGCACAATTTCCAACTTAGTGCTCAACGCCTAACGGCAATCTAAGGTATAGCACAGCTCTCTTCCCGACTTCCGTAGGTAGTTTCTTTTGGGTACTTAACGCCTAACGGCAATCTAAGGTATAGCACATATCCTTATTTATTGGGTAGAAGAATTGGCAACCGTGCTCAACGCCTAACGGCAATCTAAGGTATAGCACTTGCCATCTATATTAGATATCTCCAAACTCAAATAGTGCTCAACGCCTAACGGCAATCTAAGGTATAGCACTTTATATCCATTGGACTATATTGCTGTGACATTGCATGTGCTCAACGCCTAACGGCAATCTAAGGTATAGCACTTGAGCGATCGCTGTCATAACTAAACGTTCATATTGTGCTCAACGCCTAACGGCAATCTAAGGTATAGCACAGAGAATAAGAGAT
>CAXTCQ010000271.1:0-11423 GCA_964242965.1 uncultured Calothrix sp.
GGAGAGGGGGGAGACAGGGGAGACAGAAAAATAAATACTTTGTTGTCCCCCTTATCCCCCTTGTCCCTACTTTTGCTGGGGTAAGATTTTGTTTTGAACCCAACCCATGAGTTTATCGAGTATCAAACCAACGACACCGATATAAATTAGGGCTAAAATAACTTCGCTGACTTTATTTGCTTGATATGCATCCCAGATGAAGAAGCCGATGCCGACAATCCCTGACATGACGATTTCTGCGGCAATAATCGCTAACCAAGCTAAACCAATCGCAATTCTTAAGCCTGTGAAGATGTAAGGTAAAGCCGCAGGTAATAAAATGTTGAAGAAATATTCTTTTTGATTGAGTTGGAGAACTTTCGCAACGTTGTTGTAATCGCTAGGAATTTCTTTGACTCCAACTGCTGTGTTAATTAAGATGGGCCAAATTGCAGTGATGAAGATAACGAACAAAGCAGCAGGTTCGTTTTGACGCAAAGCAGCCAAGGAAATAGGTACCCAAGCAAGAGGGGGAACGGTTCTTAATAATTGAAAGATAGGGTCTAACGCTTTGTTGAGGGTTTTGTTCACACCAATCAAAACACCCAAACCGATACCGACGATTGCCGCTAAAGTGTAGCTAATTGCAACCCTTTGTAAGCTTGCCAATATTTGCCAAAATAGACCTTTATCGATACCTCCTCGATCGTAAAACGGGTAGATAATCAACTCCCAAGTTTCTTGTACTACTTGAATCGGACCGGGAAGCGTACCACCGATTAATGAAAATAACTGCCAGATTACCAGGAAAACTGCGATCGCAATTAATGGAGGTATCAAATCTGGTAATTGTTTTTGCAAGCTGCCTAAAAAACCACTATCTGCGCTATGGCGACGGGCTGATGCTGTTGTCATTGGGGGTTTCCTCTAATTTACTTGGGGGTTGAGTTATGAGTTATGAGTTATGAGTTAGGAGTTAGGAGTTAGAAGTTAGGAGTTAGGACGTTAAGAGTTAGGAATTAGGAGTTAAGAGTTAGGAGTTAAGAGTTAGAAGTTAATAGTTATGAGTTATAAATTAAACTCATTCATCAACTCCTAACTCATCACTTTGAACTCCTAACTTTTTTTAACTCATCACTTTGAACTCCTAACTTTTTCTAAACCGCAATCTTCTTAATTTTCAAGCTTTGCAGATAGGCAGTCGGGTTTTCGGGGTCAAAACTTACACCGTCGAAGAAGGTTTCAACTCCCCGTGATGTGCTTGTCGGAATATCGGCAGCACTGAACGAAGCACCTTGCGCTATAGCTTCTTGTGCTGCTTGCTTCCAGATATCTTCGCGGTTGACTTTATCAATTAATTGTTTGGCATATGTAAAAGCTTCGGGCAAGGTTTTAGATGCACCAAGCGTTTCCGGTGTCAAGAAGCCCCACCGTAGACTTTCGGTCATGAACCACAAATCGTGACTCTTATATGGATAGGAAACATTACCTCTTTCATCTTTCCAATACAAGACAGCCATTGATTTATCGTTAATTTTTTGACCTTCACCCATATCGTATTTACCTTGCAATGCGTCGCGCAAGAATGTCGGAGTCAGGTTGAAGTAATTACGACGACCGAGAATAGCTGCTGCTGCATCGCGGTTTGCAAAGTTATCTAACCACACCTGCGCTTCCATGACTGCTTTAAGTAATGCTTTAGTCGCTTTCGGATGCTTATCGACCCACTCAGCCCGTAATGCAAGGTATTCTTCCGGATGTGCTTTCCACATTTGTCCTGTCAGCATTGCGACATAGCCAATTTTATCGCGGACAATGCGATAGGGCCACGGGTCGCCAGTACTGAATGCATCCATTGTTCCGGTTCGCATATTGGCAACAGTTTGCGCTGCGGATACGGGAATCAATTTTACATCAGTATCGGGGTTGATACCACCTGCTGCTAACCAATAACGAATCCAAAACTCTTGGTTAACTTTAGCAAAGGTAAAAGCAGCAGTAAAGGGGGTTTTGTCAGATTTTAGTTGGTCAAAAAGACCTTTGCTGTTACCTTTGTTTAGGTCAAGTCCGATACCTTTACCTTGGTGTTTGCTGGCGATCGCAATTCCATTTCCCTGTGTATTCAACTGCGCTAGCAGGTACATGGGAATCTTTTGATTACTCTTAGTGATTAATCCTTCGGTAATCAAATGTGGCATCGGCATTTGATATTGTCCACCATCGACACCACCACCCGCAGAACCAATTTCAGTGTTATCCCGCATCGAACCCCAAGATGCTTGCTTGGAAAGCTTGACATCGGGCATTCCCCAACGTTTAAAAAAGCCTAACTCTTTGGCAATAATTAATGGTGCGGCTTCAACAATTGGGATATATCCTAAGTTGATAGATGTGGTTTCTGGTGTTGTTTCCGGTGTTAACTTAATCCTTTCTACTTCTCTAGCTTGTGCGGCTCCACCCGGTTCGGGAGGATTGCCCAGACAGCCTTTTAGCAATACCGCACTTGCTGCTGCACCTGTTGAAGCTAAAAATCGGCGGCGAGAAATTTGGTTAAAAAATTCTGACATGACATCTCCTCTTTGAACTATTATTTTTTTAGGTACAGCAAACTTAGCAAGCGGAACATGATTGTTTCTTGCGTCATTAATTTATATTGAAAAATTTTAAATCCTAACTCTTGACAAAATTTATCCCGAAGTGAGACAAATTCATAAAACGCCAACACAAAGCTAGTTACTTCAGTCACATAATTTTTGTGTGTTACTGAATAACTAAATTTCGTGTTGCTGTAAATAGCTTACAGCCTTTATATGCAATTTGGTTCATTTTGAACTAGTGATTATTAAATAAATATTATATTGGTGCTATAAGTAAAAATTTATATATCATCCAAAAATTACGCTTTGCATACAATGGATAGTTATGAAACTATCGTAATGATGTGCATTCATCTATGGATTGTTTAATTCACTAATAGTTATCATTTAAAATTATCGAAGATTTAATATTTGTCATCGAATAATCGCTAAATATGTAAACATAAATTAAGAAATGTTTATAGATGTAAAATGTTTATTTTATAACTGGAGGCTTTGACCCCAAAGCCATTTTGTATAAACTATGTATTGCATTTAGTCAATATGAATTACAGGTTTTTTCTATGAAAAAAGTCTCTCGCAAGCACGACTAGCTATAGGTAAAAACCCGCATGGTAGAAGGATTGGGTCGGGATGCTTGGGAAATTGTGGGTATTCGGGCAATTTTAGTTCGTGCTATTGAAGCGATTTGATGAGAAATGCGGGTTTACTGCTTCACCCCCTGCACCAATGACACTAAGTAAGTCGGCAGGAATAAACACAACTATATTAAGAAGGGTAAAGGGTAAAGGGTAAAGGGTAAAGAATAAAACCTTTTCCCTTAGATTTCGTTACATAGCTTGGATTAATAACGCCTACTTACTTAATGGTGACAATTGAAGATGTGAAAACAGCTTTAGGGATTGATTTTGATTCAAACGTACATTTGTACTAAAATAGGAGTAAATGCTTAAAGAGTTATAAAAAGTACTGAGTAACTATGGCTACACAATCTGACAAACAAAAACGAATTATGGAGCATCTAGCTCGAAGTACAAGCGATTTCAGTAAAGTTAAACTCAACTCATGCGAACGAAAGCAGCAAATTATGGAACACGTTCGTTTGAGTAAAGGTTAGAGCTTTCAATGCTCCCGTGGAGCGAAAGCGGTATCTAAGTACAAAAAAACCCGTTTTTTCAAGTTAAAACGGGTGAATAAAGATAATTAATTTTTGATTTGAAGCAATTATGCAGGGTTGGTTTGCATTTTCTTACTAAGTAAGATTAACGATTGAAGCTTTTTCTAAGATTCTAACTAGCACACCATTATCATGAATCACAGCAAGTGCAGATAGCTTTTTTTGTTTCTGCAAGGTCGCACTTCTGGAAGCATTACCCGCATTTTGTAGTCAGAACAAACCAATCAACAAATTCCAGAAGTTACCAAAGCTGCCAAGCAGTAGTAGTGGGATTAAAGCAGATGCGATCGCAACCCAACCAAAAATTTGCCCAACTCGACTTGCGAAAACTAGATCTTTGTAAGGATTACCTGTAATTTTCCAGACAATGGCTTTTAATCTATTTCCGCCATCCAAGGGCAAGCTAGGAATAAAATTGAATAACGATCGCATTATCAGCGCTGTCTAATTTATTTGATAAAATCAGACGTAGGCGTAGACGTTATCTGTAGTGCGCGTATATTGCCTGCGCGTAAAATTTATGTATAAATACAATCCCCTACACTGCCTACCATCATCGGCAGAGCTACCCGATTCTGATGATAAACCTGTGGATAGCGAACTACAAATATTAATCCCCAACTTACTATTAGCAATTTTGTCTACAATTTGGCAAAACCGTGATGATTGGTATTTTGGTATCAATATGGGAATTTACTACGAACCAAGCTTTGATGCAATTGTTCCCGATGGATTTCTGAGTTTGGGAGTAGAAAGATTTGTTGGTGAAAATGGACGTTCGAGTTACGTACTTTGGGAAGAAGATAATATTGCTCCAATTCTAGCTATAGAAATAGTTTCCCAAACCTACAACGGTGAATACGAACAAAAGAAAACAGATTATGCCGAATTAGGGATATTATATTACGTTATTTATGCCCCAACCCGATTGCGGCGTAAACGCCAAAGATTAGAAGTTTATCGCTTAGTTGACGGTCAATATACTTTACAACTTGGTGATAAAATTTGGATGCCAGAAATAGGTTTAGGCATTGGACGCGAAAGCGGAACCTATCAAGGAAGAACACGAGAATGGCTATTTTGGTATGACCAAAATACTAATAGATACCAAACACCGGAAGAGGTCAATGCAGAACAGCAACAACAACTCGAACAAACCCAGCAACAACTTCAAGAACTTTTAATAAGATTACAACAACAACGAATTGACCCAAATACACTTTAATTTGTGAATGGTTAATGGTTGACACAATTGTAGGTTGGGTTACAATACTTATCGGTTAAGGGGGAAAGGGTAAAGGGTAAAGGGAAAAAACCTTCGTAAATTAGGCTTTCTCGACCTTTTCCCGCAACCCCAGTTCCCTAAAACTTACGCAGTATTGGGTTGGGTTACGCGATCGCATAACCCAACAATACCAAAATGTTGGGTTACACTACGTTTCACCCAACCTACGAAACTACAAAATACCATCAGTAAAGAATTATAGAGTTGCGTTACGCCCTTAGTAAATAAATTGCTAGATTTGAAAATCTCTTTAGATCGAGCTAGTATAAATTATTTTAGATAAATTAAAGAATAAACCTTTAAATCAATATAGTAATTGTGATGAGCGAAATTTTATCTCCGATTTTTTTAAGTATATATACGGTCAAGATATATTCTCTTAATTACTCCAAGCGGTTGCCACTTCACGCATCGAAAATATGCTTGTACAATGACAAAGACTTGTCAGCTAAATGATTGGACGAAGTAAGGAGTAGAAACTGTGCCCCTTGAGGTGAAAGCAACTGATTTTGAAGGCTTATTTGCTGGCGATGGCGAGATGTGCGAATTAATGCTCAAGCATGACTGGTCGCTTTCTCCTCTGGGTGAAGTCGAGAACTGGCCGCAAAGCCTAAAAACCTGCGTGCGGATTATGCTTACCTCGCGCCAACCGATGTTTGTTTGGTGGGGTGAGGAACTGATCAACATTTATAATGATGCCTATAAAGCCATTGTTGGCGGTAAACATCCGCAGTCGCTCGGTCAGCCTGCCGCCCAGGTATGGCACGAAATTTGGGAGCAGGTTGGTCCGAGGGCAGAATCGGCAATGCTCAGTAATAAAGGCACTTATGACGAATCGCTGCTGCTGATTATGGAGCGCAACGGTTATCCGGAGGAAACTTATTATACATTTTCTTACAGCCCGGTTCCAAATGACCAGGGGGGCATAGGCGGTATAATTTGTGCGAATACAGACGATACACAACGCATTATCGGTGAGCGTCAGTTAACGCTGTTGCGGGAATTAGCAGCGAGTACGGCAGACGCACGAACATTTGATACAGCCTGCGAACTGAGTGTAAAATGTTTGTTAACTAACCCATACGACCTACCCTTTGCGATGATTTATCTGGTCGATGCGGGTCAACAAAGTGCTATTCTAGCTGGAGCATGTGGTATCGAGCGGGGACACCCAGCAGCAAGAGAAACAGTGGCTTTCGATCAAGACTCGGTATGGTCATTTGCCAAAGTAATCGCATCGCAGCAAATACATTTAATTTCCGATTTAGAAGCACATTTTCAAGACCTGCCTTGTGGTGCTTGGAAGTGCGTGCCACATCAAGCAGTAGCGATACCAATACCAGCATCGGGACAGTCGGGAAAAGCGGGCATCCTGGTTGCTGGCTTAAATCCGTTCAGGCTTTTTGACGATAATTATAAGGGATTTTTAAAGCTTGTTTCGGCAACTATTGCCGCCAGCATCGGCTGCGCGCAGGCTTATGAGGAAGAACGCCTTCGTGCGGAAGCTTTAGCAGAAATAGACCGTGCCAAAACAGTTTTTTTTAGTAATGTTAGTCATGAATTTCGGACTCCACTTACCTTAATGCTAGGTCCGGTGGAGGATGCGCTCGCAGATGTGGATGAGCCGCTATCACCCCGACAACAAGAGCGAATTCAGGTCGCACAGCGCAATAGTTTACGTTTGCTCAAATTGGTTAATACGTTGCTCGACTTCTCGCGCATTGAGGCAGGGCGTATTCAATCAGTATACGAGCCAACAGACCTGGCAACCTTTACCGCAGAATTAGCTAGCGTATTTCGGTCTGCGATTGAGAGGGTGGGTATGTGCTTGGTTATCGATTGTCTTCCACTTCCTCAACCTGTGTATGTAGACCGGGAAATGTGGGAAAAGATTGTCTTGAACTTGCTTTCAAATGCCTTCAAATTTACATTAGAAGGAGAAATAAAAGTTATCCTGCGACCCGTAGATGACCGCATTGAGTTAGAGGTGCGAGACACGGGTACAGGCATTCCAGCATCGGATATTCCCCATATCTTTGAGCGGTTCCATCGAGTCCAAGGTGCTAAGGGACGGTCTTACGAAGGAACAGGCATTGGGTTGTCACTCGTTCAGGAGTTGGTGCTTCAGCATGGTGGTACAATTCGGGTAAGTAGTATTGTTAACCAAGGTACAAGTTTTATTGTATCAATTCCCCTTGGATGCGGACATTTGCCATCCGAGCGTATTGGCGCAACCCGCACTCTGGGTTCCACGTCAACAGGGGCTGTTGCTTATGTGGAAGAAGCATTACGCTGGCTACCGGAGACGCTTAAGGGAGAAGGGGGAATGAGGAATGGAGAAATGAAATCTTCACCCTCTACTCTCCCCT
This sequence comes from uncultured Calothrix sp., assembly GCA_964242965.1. GTDB lineage: Bacteria > Cyanobacteriota > Cyanobacteriia > Cyanobacteriales > Nostocaceae > JANNFJ01. Next base: position 7,408 of record CAXTCQ010000271.1, read on the forward strand.
ACTCCCTACTCCCTACTCCCTCTACTCCCCCGGACTACATCCTCCTCGCCGACGACAATGCAGATATGCGCGATTATGTCAAGCGAATATTGTCGGAGCAAGGGTATAATGTGGAGACAGTTGGGGATGGCATGGCTGCCTTAGCTGCTATTGAGCAACAAGTTCCTGACCTCGTACTGACCGATATTATGATGCCCCAGCTTGACGGCTTGGGGTTGTTGCAAAAACTACGGGCAAATTCAACCACTAAAGAAATTCCGATTATTCTCCTATCTGCCCGTGCGGGTTCCGAATCGCGCATTGAAGGGCTTTCTACTGGTGCCGATGATTATTTAATTAAGCCGTTTTCGGCACGGGAACTGCTAGCTCGAATCGAAGCAAGCTTGAAGTTAGCGCGAATGCGGCAAGAGGTAGCACGTAGCGAGCAGATAATTATGGAGCGCATTACCGATGCGTTTGTTGCTTTCGATCGCGATTTGCGCTTTACCTACGCGAATCGCGCAGCAGTTCAATTAATGCGAAAAACACTCGACGAAATACTTGGTAAAACAGTTTGGGAAGTGTTCCCTGACTTCATCGGTACTCCAATTGAGCAAGCATACCGACGAGCGATGACCGAGCAAATTGCAGTTGAGTTTGACTTATACTACCCAGCATATAACGTTTGGATTGAAGGGCGGCTTTACCCCTCGTCAACAGGGCTTTCAGGCTTCTATCAAGACATAACGGAGCGCAAGCAAGCCCAAGAAGCGCTCCAGCAAAGTGAAACGCAGTTTCGTCAACTTGCTGACGCAATGCCACAAATTGTCTGGATAGCTTCGGCAAATGGTGTCCCAGAATATGTTAACCAGCGATGGATTGATTATACCGGGCTAACGCTAGAACAAACATTGCGGCAAGGCTTTATTGAACAGGTTATTCATCCAGACGATTTTGAGCCAACGTATGAAGTTTGGGGTACAAGTCTGGCAACGGGGGCACTTTATCAAACCGAATTTCGCTTAAAATATATATCAGACGGACAATATCGTTGGTTTTTGTGTCGGGCAATACCGATTCGTGATGTCGCAGGGCAAATTGTTCAGTGGTATGGCACTTTAACTGACATTACTGAGCGCAAGCAGGCAGAAAAGGCACTAAGTGAAAGCGAAGAACGGTTCCGCAATATGGCTGACAATGCCCCTGTCATGATTTGGGTTACTGATTCTACAGGCTACTGCACTTATCTCAGCCAAAGCTGGTACGATTTTTCCGGTCAAACCGAATCAACTGGTCTAGGGTTCGGCTGGTTGAATGCCACACATCCAGAAGACCGTGAGGATGCCCAGAAAACTTTCATCGCTGCTAACGCACGTTGCGAAGCGTTTCGTTTAGAGTACCGCTTACGCCGTAAAGATGGCGAGTATTGCTGGGTAATCGACGCTGCTAGTCCCTGGTTTGGAATAGATGGTCAGTATAAAGGTTACATTGGTTCGGTGATTGATATATCGGAACGCAAGCAAACGGAAGCCGAACGTGCGCGTTTGTTGCAACTCGAACAAGCTGCCAGAACCGAAGCCGAAAAAGCAAACCGGATTAAAGATGAGTTTCTGGCTGTTCTCTCTCATGAATTGCGAACACCACTAAACCCCATCCTTGGTTGGGCAAAGCTGTTGCAAAACCGTAAGTTAGATAATGCGAAAACAGCACAAGCTGTCTCAATTATTGAACGCAATGCCAAGTTGCAAGCTGAACTAATCGAAGACTTGCTCGATGTATCCCGAATTCTGCAAGGCAAACTCAGTTTAAATATCTGCCCAATCGATTTAGCTGCGATCGTTCAAGCGGCAATCGAAACGGTACGGCTCGCAGCAGAAGCTAAGTCAATACAGATAGTGGTACTTGACCTACAAGTGGCGCAGGTTTTAGGGGATGCAGTACGCTTACAGCAAGTAGTTTGGAACCTGCTGTCCAATGCCGTCAAATTTACACCTGTAGGTGGACGGGTTGAAGTGCAGTTGTCCTTAGTCCATAGTCATTTGTCCTTTGCAGGAGATGGAGAAACCAGAACAAATAATCAACAACTTTTAACAACTAACCAAGAACAAATAACTAAGGACAACTATGCCCAAATCCGGGTTAGCGATACTGGAAAAGGCATCTCGCCTGATTTCTTGCCGCATGTATTTGAATACTTTCGTCAAGCAGATAGTACTACCACGCGCAAGTTTGGAGGGTTAGGGCTAGGGCTTGCTATTGTGCGTTACCTCGTTGAACTACACGGTGCTACGGTTATTGCAGACAGCCCTGGTGAGGGATTGGGGGCAACTTTTACTATTAGGCTACCCCTGATGTCGGCGACTCCACCTGCGAATCGTGACTCTAAGCCATTTGAGGTATCACTCGATTTAAACGGCGTTAGAGTTTTAGTCGTCGATGATGAAACCGATTCACGGGAGTTAGTAGCTTTTATACTACAGGAGGCTGGGGCAGAAGTAGTTACAGCAGCTTCGGCAACACAGGCATTGATGGTGCTAACGCAATTCAAACCAGATGTGCTAGTTAGCGACATTGGGATGCCGGAGATAAATGGGTATATGTTTTTACAACAAGTCAGAGCCTTATCGCCCGAACAAGGAGGGCAAATTCCTGCTCTAGCCCTGACTGCATATGCCGGAGATTATAACCAACAGCTAGCGGTCGCAGCCGGATTTCAGCAGCACGTTTCTAAACCCGTTGAACCAACTGCTTTGGTAGTAACGATTATTAACATAGTTCGACAGCGAGTCACTCAAAAAATTAAGTAATACGCTCTTTGTTAATAATTGTAGATGTTTTTCCGATATTATTTATTAGAGGATTTAGGCATTCTTATAATTCTCATCAACCCAGCAGCGTGGCAGACTTTCACCCGACGGGAAAACTAAGTTTTTCTTCTCAAACTCTTCAGGGTCTTGTTCTTCTTCTCCCACCTGGTCTTGACCAAGGATATTACTTTTTTGAGGATTTATTAGTGCCACTAAATCGTTTACTTCGATTAGGTTTCCGGTCTTTTTCTCTTGAAGTAACATAGTAAAAATTTTTCAATGCTAGAGGTTCTGATGTTTAATTACCGATATTTTTCATAATAATTTACCTAATATACTAATTTCACCAATCTCAAGAGAGAGATTGTAAATTATTAGAAATCTGTTTGAGTAAAGTCGCCTGTCTGTAAAGATAGACAAGCAATAAATCAAGTGTGAATGAAAAACAAAACTTTTTTATACAACTTATGAAGGATGGTAAATTAAAATGCTTGCTTTAACATTGAAATTGATACAGCGGTTCTGAAACTAAGCGTTCATTCCATTATTCAAGAATAATCGCATAAATTAGTCAGGATTTTGATTAAGCTATCTTTTCAATTAGCAAGCGCGACTGCACTTTCTTAAAGCGATCGCAAGTAAGTGTTAAAAATGATAAACATAGTACTTATTTAGTACAAAGGAGACGATGATTATGACTGAGAATAAGCAACCTTTGGATAAGCATGACAAAAATACTGACATGAGAGAGCAAACCGATGAACCTTCAGGAGCGGGCATTGGTGCTGGTATAGCTGGCGCAGCGATTGGTGGTATAGTTGGTGGTCGAGTTGGAGGAGTAGTTGGTGCAGTAGCGGGTGCAGTAGCAGGCGCTTTGGCTGGTAAAGGTACAGCTGAAGCTGTTCACGATACTGTAGAAGGTGTAATAGACGCAGCTAAGAGTGTAGCTGAGACTGTTAACCACAGTGTAGAAGGTGTGGCTGAGGTTGTCAAAGATACAGCAGAAGAAATAAAGCCGTCCGTAGTTGGCGTAGTAGACGCAGTTAAGGAGACAGTTGAGGATGCCAAACCATCCGTAGTTGGTGTGGTAGATGCAGTTAAGGATACAGTTGAGGAAACTAAACCATCTGTAGTTGACGCTATCAAAGGTGCAGCCCAAGAGGTCAAACCAGCTGCCAAAAATGTCGCGGACGCAGTAAAGGAGACAGTTGAGGATGTCAAGCCAACTGT
>CAXTCQ010000272.1:0-11420 GCA_964242965.1 uncultured Calothrix sp.
CGATATTCGCGGTCATCATCGCGGTTGCGATATTCGCGGTCATCATCACGATATTTAGGGTCGTTACCTCGGTTGCGATATTCGCGGTTGCGATATTCCTCGTATCCGCGCTCATCCTCGCGTTGTCGCTGTCCAGCACCGATTGCATTTCTAAAAAGATCGCCAAGTCCCATAACGCACCTCATTAAATTAAATGAAAAATTTATTCAAACTAAAGTTCTTTTTGACAATGCTTATTTTTGTAGTTTGTCGAATATTGCTAACAGATAACTCTTCCAAGAGGTGTAAATAACGATAAAATCATCCCTAGCTTTAGTATTATTCGCACAAGCGCTCCGGAATCACTTTGACTACAACTTAATAATTCTCATTAATTCAACTTTTGATTGGAAATATTTATGACCGTACCACCACTCAATACCCAAACACTCTGGGCAATTCTTGATGAAAAAATCGATGACAATACAGTTAACCAGTTAGTTTGGCATTACTTAGGTTATCGATATAATTCTGCAACATCGCAATGGAACACCACACAAGTAGCAGCCGAATGGCGAGATGAATATCCACAACCTCCTGACTTTTTCGATAGTCGTCCCGCAGCGATGAAATTAACTCGTTCGATTCCTCAAGAAAATAAACAATTACTCAAAGAAAAACTTGGATTCAAAGGTTACAAAATCGGCGAATTTGGACCTCGGCAAACTCGCAGAGCAACAGCAGCCAATTGGTTATTTAGTTACATGCTACTTAATGGCATTAAATATGAATGAAAATCCTGCCTGTTTCATAAGTTTTCAGGAGTTGCTACCCCAACGTGCGTAAAAGTTGTCTGGGATCTAACCCTTCCAAAGTAAGGTCAAAATTAATGACATGGAGTATTAGTGCTTTGTGTCATTAATTTTGCTGGATGTAGAGACGTGTTCCCGTTGGCGCAGCCTGCCCGAAGGGCTTAGGGTAATTTCGCGTCTCTCCAAGGGTTTCAACACCCAAGCAACCCCCCAAAATTAATGACATGAACCACTAGTACGGGCATAGCAATGTTGTACTGTTATTATTATCATTTAACGTAATATATAAGTAAAAAATATTCTCAGTATATAGATAAATATTTATCGAACTATTCCCTTAGTTAGAAGTCAAAATCACAAAATTCTTTCTAGAGGGTAATATGCAAATCATTTTCATAATTAGAGAATATTAATAATTGAGTATGGGTACTCAAATAAACATATAGTTTACTGGAAAATGCTCTTGACTAAGCGCTTAAGCCTTCAAAAGTAGAAAATATTGTGTTTATTTATACTGCAAACTCCAATATTAAATATTAAACACGCAAGCACTATGGCATCAATTGAATTTAATTTATTTGCACCTTACAACAAAGCAGTAGAATTAATCGGTTCATTTTCTAACTGGGAATCAATCCCAATGAAAAAAGATGACAAAGGTTATTTCCGCACTAAAGTCGAATTAGAAGACGGAGAATATCAATATAAATTCCGAGTGCAATCAAAATCGTGGTTTTTTGAACCCGACCAGTGGGTTAATGTCACCGACCCCTACGCTACTAATATCGACGAATCGACTGGAGAAGATAATGGTATTGTCCTAATTAAAGATGGACAGCGGATAGTTGATACATATGTTTGGCAACACGATGACAAACCATTGCCACCCGACCATGAGTTAGTCATTTATGAAATGCACATTGCTGATTTTTCTGGTGGTGAAGATGACGCGAAAGCACGCGGAAAATATAAGGACGCTATTGAAAAATTAGACTATATTAGCGAACTAGGAGTTAATGCAATCGAGTTGATGCCAGTTAAAGAATATCCTGGTGATTATAGCTGGGGTTATAACCCGCGTTTCTTCTTTGCAACCGAATCAAGCTACGGTCCAACTTCGGGTTTAAAACGATTTATTGACGAGTGTCACGGTCGAGGAATTCGTGTAATTATGGATGGTATTTACAACCATTCCGAAGCATCGAGTCCGCTAACACAAATTGACCACGACTACTGGTATCATCACGAACCACGCGACCCCGATAATAACTGGGGACCTGAATTTAATTACGAATTTTATGATGAAAAGTTAGAGACTTATCCCGCACGTCGATTTGTTGGAGATACTGTTCGGTATTGGGTTTCGGAATTTCATCTTGATGGTATTCGCTACGATGCAGCGCGGCAAATTGCTAATTACGATTTCATGCATTGGATTGTTCAAGAAGCCAAAGATACTGCTAGCATGAAGCCGTTTTATAACGTTGCCGAACATATTCCTGAAACTACTAGCATGACCAACGTTGATGGTCCGATGGATGGTTGCTGGCATGATAGTTTCTATCACTGTATCAAAGAACATATTTGTGGTGACAAATTTGATTTAGAACAACTCAAAGATGTCATTGATTGTAAGCGTCAAGGTTTCATGGGTACTACAAATGTTGTCAATTATCTCAGCAATCACGACCACGACCGTATTTTTGTAGAATTGGGAAATCGCGGTATTTTTGATGAAGAAGCATTTCGACGTGCCAAATTAGGTGCAGCAATTTTGATGACAGCAATTGGTGTACCTTTGATTTGGATGGGTGAAGAATTTGGCGAATACAAACCGAAAACACCTGAAGCGTCTAAAATTGATTGGACAGTGCTAGGAAATGATTTAAATCGCGGCTTACTTGATTTCTACAAAGGATTGATTAACCTGCGTAAAAATAATCACGCCTTATACACTGAAAACATTGACTTTATTCATGAAAATCCGGAAACGAAAGTCATAGCTTATACTCGTTGGAATGATGAAGGTTCGAGAGTTGTTGTCGTCGCAAACTTCTCAGAAAATTTCCTTGGTGGCTATGAAATTTCTAACTTTCCCTCTAACGGTACGTGGCACGAATGGACTGGTAATTATGATGTTGAAGTTGGAGAAGGTAATATTATCGTTGATATCGGACCATATGAAGCAAAGGTGTTTGTGATTTAGTCGATTGGTCTAAATCCCCGACTACTTTTACGCGCGTCGGGGATCTAAGTTCTCGCACTTACAAAACTGTGCCGATTTCTTTTAAGTAAACCCGTGTAAATGGTTCATCTTCGCCCAACGAATACTCTTCGATCAAACCTTTGCGATGAATCATAACACTATTTTCCTTCCTAATAACTAACGTTGAGTCATCAAGAATATCTCGTGAAAGCATCATCTCGGTTTCACTAGGGTTATTCAAAACCACCATATTACTACCGTAGTAAAACATGCCATGATTTTCTAAAATCTCTCCGTTATACTCGGCTATTAACAAATCAAGCTTCGGATTTCGCAATAAACTTTGAACGTTGCTATTGTAATCAGGACTCGAAATTTTTTGCGACCTATTTACAAAAACGGCTTCACGACATATTGCACCAATTGTCCAATGGGGATGTTGTAAAAGAATGTGGTCAATAGTTTCTTGCAAATCGTGAACTGAAATATTGTTGAAAGTAATAATTGGGATTCTAGCATCATTTCCCGACTCGAAGAAAGTCTCCAGAATATACGATGGCACATCAACACTTTCGCCAACCGCAGGATTTAAATGCATCAAAACACCGGGTGCAGCATTGATTTCCAAAATTGCAAAGTTGCCTTCTTTCCAAGATTGAGAAAGATTTTCAGAAATAACATCAATACCCAAACAAGTCAAACGAAAATGCTGGGCGATATCCTGCGCCAAAATAATATTATCTGGGTGTAATGTCCGCGTCGCATCGATGCTGACACCACCAGCCGAAAGGTTGGCGACTTTACGAAGGTAAATAGTGCGACCTTTTTCAATCACGCTATCTAATGACAAATTTTGTTCGTCCAAGTAAAGTTCCATCGCTTCATCGGACTGAATTTTGCTCATTGCCGAAGTCGGTGAATCTCGACGTGCGGGTTTACGGTTTTCAGCCCGAATCAATTCATCGATTGTTGAATCTCCATCACCCACAACTGAAGCGGGACGACGTTCGGTAGCAGCAATGAAGCGACCGTTCACGCACAGCAAGCGAAAATCGCTACCACTAATACTTTTTTCGACAATTATTCTTGTCGGTTGGTCTTCGGGAACTGCCGCAACAGCGCGGTCGAAAGCAGATTCGAGTTCTCTCGCAGATTGCACATCTGCTGTAACACCGATACCTTTATGACCGACGACAGGTTTAATGGCAACAGGGTAGCCGATTTCGCGTGCGACACCTATAGCTTCGCGTTCGGTAACAACTATATCGCCTTGGGGTACGGGAAAACCTAAACTTTTTAAAAATGCTTTGCAGTCGTCTTTGCGGGTACTAAAGTCCGAATCGAGGTGACTGTCGCAATCGAAAGTAGTAGCAACACCGCGAATGTGTTTTTTACCAAACCCGTATTGCATCAGCCCCTCTTCCCATAAGTAAAAAGCTGGAATCGCTTTTTTATCGGCGGTTCGCAATAAGGCGTATACAGTGGGACCACCGTAGACTGATTGTCGGAAGCGGTTTTGGATGGAAACTATTTGTTCGTCAAAGACGATTTCTTTGTCTTGAGTAATAGCTTCAAACCAATCCCATACAAAGTAAACTACTGCACGAGTAGTACGGGCATGAAGCGATCGCACGGCTATCTTCGAGCGATTGGGGTATGGTTTAATACTCCACTTATGGAGATGCAAGTCCATATCCAATTTTGCAACTTCAGAAGTCGTGCGGGCGAATAGATGCGCGTAGGATTCGTAGGTTTCGTCGCGTAGGTGCGGAATGTGCAAGCCAACTTGTTTGACATAATCCTCAAGCGGCAGGGCATCAGCATTATCAGTTAAGGCAAAATCAAATACCAGTGCCCCTGTATCTAAGTAGAGGCTGGGACCGATGTAATGTTGAAAGTTGAAGATATCAAATACATCAGTTTTTCTGGCATTGACGCGAACTACGTCGGTGGCTTTCTCTTGAATCATTGATATAAACCTTGGCGAAACACCCTAAATAATCAAAACTCGATTTTTGTGAATCAAACCTGCTATTTCATCAGCGATTTGAGCTAGTTTTTCTCAATTAATAATTCTAGTAGTTTGAAGCTAATTTTCATATCTGGCTTCCGCTCACTTATTATACTCTTCTAAAACTCTTTTGTCAGCTATCGAAAGACATAATTTACTTTACCCTAAACAGTGCGTATCGATGATTATCAACCTTTCGCCCCCAAAACTTATATCCTTTGAAGGGTGAATTTGTATACATATTGTTATTATAAGTAGATAATGATATAAAAATTTTCGGAGTTTATCAATGATGAATGGTATAAAACCTAACATTCGTAGTGAAGTACGACAACTTGCCGAGGAGGCTTTTCACCGTAAGTTAATTTCCGGGTATGGTGATGGTCCGGATAACGATGAATACCAGATTGTTTTTCAAGGTAAACCCCGACATCTTCCTCTCGAACACGCACGCTCTTTCTTGACTGTACTGCTTGCAAGCGGTGTAGAAGATTAAGTAGCGAGAATGCACACAAATCTATCAGTACTAATTTCTCACTGCTGATTTTCGATCGGTTATATAAACCCGGTGCGATGAAAAATCGTCGTGGTAGTCAGGCATTAACGAAGAAACCGGGTTTATAGTCGCTTTTATACTGAAAAGTAGGAGTATAAATAATCGATGCCGTGCTAGAGCGTTTAATCGTTAAAAGTTATCAAATATAGCGGTAGAGAATCTAGATTCAGAATGATTGTATAGCTAATCAACATATAAATTACAAACTTTCCGAAACTTATTGAATTATTTTTTTTTACTAATCTATTACTATACGTTTTTAGTTTGTGTATATCCATCTACCAATTGGAAGTTTTAAAGTTTCAATTGTCATGTTTTATTGAGAATATAATAAGTATCAGGAGAAACTACTATGTCAAGTGAAACCAAACGCCAACTCGTAATTATAGGCGGTGCGGAAGATAAAGAAGGTGACTGTATAATACTACGGGAAGTTGTACGACGAGCCGGAGGAACAAAAGCACGGATTGTAATTATGACAGCAGCGACCGAGCTGCCAAGAGAAGTTGGAGAAAATTATATCCGCATATTTAAGCGATTGGGAGCAGATGAAGTTCGGATTATCGATACCGAAAGCCGCGAAGACGCGGCATCATCAACGTCTTTAAAAGCAATCGAAGAGGCAACGGGAATCTTTTTTACAGGTGGCGACCAAGCACGCATTACGAGCATTATTAAAGATACCGAACTCGATACTGCAATACATAAACGTTACAGCGAAGGTATTGTAATTGCAGGCACTAGTGCCGGGGCAGCAGTAATGCCCGATGTAATGATTGTAGAAGGGGATTCGGAGACAAACCCTCGTATCAATGTCGTAGACCTTGGACCTGGTATGGGGTTTCTGCCGGGTGTCGTAATCGACCAGCATTTTTCACAGCGCGGACGCTTAGGACGCTTGATATCAGCTTTGGCACAGCAACCAGCAGTATTAGGTTTTGGTATCGATGAAAACACCGCAATGGTAGTAACTGATGATGAATTTGAAGTCATTGGTGCAGGTATTATTACCGTTGTTGATGAGTCAGAGGTTGTACATAACAACGTTGATGAAATCCTTAGAGATGAACCTTTAGCATTTTGCGGTGCAAAGCTGCACATTTTACCACACGGATATAAATATGATTTGGCAAATCATAAACCAATTCTCGAAGGTCGGTCGGTAGCTGAAACAGCGGGTGTTAGTTAAATAAATATTCGACACAACTTACGATGTTCCTTTCAGGAAGTGTTACGTTTCAAGTAGCAGCAACTCCAAATAAGGAATATCGCAAATTCAAACGAGAAGTATAAAATGCAACTTCTCGTTTTTTATCTCCTTGACTTCTGCCTGTAGAAAGAAGTTCACTTTTTATATTTACAAGAAAATATAATTATTGGCTCTCAAATTACAATCAATACTTAGAACTGCAAATGGCAAGTGTAATCGAATTTAGTTTATTTGCTCCTCGCATCAATGGAGCATCTGTAATCGGGTCTTTTTCAGATTGGCAAGCAGTACCAATGAAAAAAGGCGAAGATGGTTATTTTCGTGCCAGTGTAGAACTTGAAGACGGAATCTATCAATACAAGTTTCGCGTTCAAAGCAAAAGCCCAAATCTTGAACCCGACCAATGGATTGACGTTATTGACCCCTACGCGACCGATGTTGATGAAGAAAGAACTGTTGGAGTCGTCAGAGTCAAAGATGGTCAAAGAATAGTTGATACTTATGTTTGGCAACATGATGATAAATTCTTACCCGATAATCGTGAATTAGTAGTATATGAAATGCACGTTGCCGATTTTACGGGTGGCGAAGTTGACGAGTTTAAACGCGGTAAATATCTAGATGCAATTGAGAAATTAGATTATTTAAAAGAATTAGGTATTAATGCTGTTGAATTGATGCCAGTTAATGAATATCCGGGAGACTATAGCTGGGGGTATACAGTTCGTCACTTTTTTGCCACCGAATCAAGCTACGGTTCAAGTGAAGATTTGAAACATTTTATCGATGAATGTCACGCACGCGGGATTCGAGTAATTATGGATGGAATTTACAACCATACCGATGAAGAATGCCCGTTAATGTTGATCGATCGAAATTACTGGTATTACGAACACATGCATTATCCGGAAGACCCAGGTAATTATTGGGGACCGGAGTTTAATTATACTAATTATGATGAAAAGTTAGATGTTAAACCCGCATGGAAGTACGTTGGTGATATCGTTAAATACTGGGTTGAAGAATACCATATCGACGGAATTCGCTATGATGCAGCGCGGCAATTAGCTGATTTTGAATTTTTAGATTGGTTAGCCCAACAAGCAAAAAAGAACGCTGCACCGAAGCCATTTTATAATATTGCCGAACATATTCCCGATACAAGTAGCGTTACTGCACCTGAGGGACCTTTAGATGCTTGTTGGCATGAAAGTTTCCGTTATTTTGTTTTACCATCAATTTGCGGTGAGAAGTTTGATTTAGAAGAGTTAAAGCAAGCATTAGATCCCAAACGACAAGGCTATGCGAGTGCTGTTAATGTCGTCAATTATTTAGCAACTCACGACAGAGAGCATATTTTTAGGGAATTAGGAGACAGAGGAATTTTTGACGAAGCTGCATTTATACGCGCTAAATTAGCAGCAGTAGTGTTAATGACGGCAGTGGGAGTACCAATGCTATGGATGGGTGAAGAATTTGGGGAACATAAGCGTAAGAGTCAGACGGTAACGCAGCCGAAGAAGATAGCTTGGGCATTATTGGAACGCGAGGAGAATCGGGATTTGTTTGAGTACTATAAAAACCTGATTACCCTTCGTAAAGAAAATTCGGCTATCAGAAGCGATAATATTGAGTTTTTCCACGAAAATCCAACTTCAAAGGTGTTTGCTTACCTGCGTTGGGATGAAGGTTCGCGTGTTGTTGTATTACTTAATTTCTCCGACCAAGATTTCCGTGAATATGAAGTTACTCATTTTCCTTCGGCTGGTACGTGGCACGATTTAATAGCAAATATTGATGTGGAAGCAGGTGAGAATATGACTACAGAGTTGAAACCATACGAGGCAAAAATATTTGTTAGCAAGTAAAGCGATTCGATAATTAGGCGTGTAGGGCAATTAAGTTAGGGTACAAACAAACCTAAATATACAATTGTTTAGTTAGAATTTTAAACAGTTGTGGGGCAATATGATAATAAAAAAGGTTAAAGGTAGACATTACCTTTAACCTTGCCCCTTCTTTATTTAGAGTAAGTCAGCTATAAAAATTGAATGTATATAAATAAATACTTGATTGCAAACTTATTTTTAGTTTAATTTTCGCTTATATTGTTGTATTACTGTCGGTTAAGCATGGTTGAGCAACTTGCATGATTTCATTCATAAATGCCCACTCAAAAGGTTGGCAATTATGCATTAATACTAACTTTGCCTCTTTGGTAATTAAAATTTCACCTTCAGAAGTTGTACTGAAATCTTTACCCAATAAAAAACCCTTTTGCATCAACTTTTGAACGGTAGACATGACAATATCTTCCTTCAATTCAATATCTATTTCATATTCCGGAAAATTTTCCTCAATCCAGTTGCAAGCTTCGGGTGAGCTTTGTGAGATTTGAAACATTGCAGCATTCAAAACGTGCATTGTTTCTTCGTGACCGATGAGCTTAATCAATATTTTTGCAGAAACCTTGAATAACTCTTTATTCTGAAGTTTTAAAATATTAACAATTGAAATCACTGATAAGTTGAAATCGTTAAACTGTTTTTCAAATTGCTGATGCATGGGTCGTTCTCCTTAATATTACAAATAATTAGGACGCAGACGTAGAAGTTAAAACTAATTACAGGCAAATTATTCAATTGTAGGAAGTACCCGATGCAAATATATAAACAGATAAATCAAATACTTAAGCTTTTTTCGTAACTTCAATACAATAACTTTTTTAAGAAATTGAGAGATAGATAGCACTAGGTTTGACCCTAGAGGACTATCTAACCCCCATCTACTGTGTAATCTCTGGTAATTTTAGGAAGATTCGCAGAAGTTAATCAAGCAGTTGCTTGCGATCAACTCATTGCTTAGTATCTTTAATATCTAAATTACAGCCAAAAAGTGAAGAACCTGTGAAAATAATAATACTAGTTTTTATGATTATAGTGTAAGTATAATTACTTATACTAAACTTGACTTTATTAATCCCAACCTCAAGTATAAGCTATTTTTGTAGCAAGTGTCATGGGGCGGAAATAAACCAACCATTCCTGCATAGACAAAAAGCCGACAAAATAAGCTTTACCCCTTCTGCCTTCTGACGAATTATTTCTGCCAACCTATACTAGTAAGTTAATTAATGATTTAATAGCTCCACCAAGTACTTCTGCAACTTGTTCGGTAAGGCTCATCGGGTCGAAGGGTTTAGGGACGATTCCGGTGATACCGAGTTCGGCAAAACGGCGATGGTCGCTTGATTGGACTTTGGCAGTAAGTAAAATCACGGGGATATTTTGGGTATGGGGGTTTGCTTTAAGTTTGTTAAAAGTAGCAATACCATCCATTTCGGGCATCATGACATCGAGGAGGATTGCATCAGGTTGTTCGACTTCGGCTTTTTCCAATCCTGCCCTGCCAGAATCGGCAGTAAAGACTTGCCAACCACCGACTGCTTCGAGAGTAAGTTGGGCGACTTCGCGGATATCGTCTTCGTCATCGATAATGAGAATGCGCTTAATTCCCAAGTTTTATAGCCTCCCTTTTTTCTGAAACAATACAGTTTAGTAATGCGATCGCTTAACGTTTGTTGCGAGCGTTCCCAAATCCCTGCTGTAATTTTCTGCATCCGTTCGTAATGCAAGCGAGAAGCTTCAGAAGTCGCATCTGTACCAACCGCAAGCATTATCGAAGCATCTTCTTTATCTTTATTTCCCTTCCTCCCTTTCCCCTCTTCTCCCTTCCCTTTCCCTTTCTCTTTCCCTTTCCCTTTAACCTTTATCCCTTTCCCCTCTTCTCCCTGTAATCGATAACCTATGCCATATACTGTTTCAATTGGGTCATTAACAACACCCGCAGCCTTAAGTTTTTGCCGTAACCCCTTTAAATGCGCTCTAACGGTATCTTCTCCAGGTGTTTCTTCAAGCGACCATAAATGGTCGATAATTGCCCCACTGCTATAAACTCGCTGAAGATTGCGAAGAAATAATTCCAACAGACTATATTCTTTTGGGGTTAAGCGTACAAGTTCGTTATTGTAGGTAACTTCACAAATATTTGGGTCAAGCCGTAGATTTTCCCATTGAAGTAGAGGAGGTAAAATTGTACTTCCGCGACGCAGCAAAGCGCGAATGCGGGCTGCTAACACTTGTAAATCAAAAGGTTTGGTAACGTAATCATCAGCCCCAGCATCCAAGCCAATAATTTTATTAGTACTGCTATCCTCAGCAGTCAAAAGTAAAATTAACGTTTTCTTGCCCTGATGCCGTATCTGCCGACAAAGACTAATACCATCAAGTTTGGGAAGGATTACATCCAGCACAATCAAGTCATAACTACAAGCGGATGCCAACTCCCAACCTGCTTTCCCATCATAGGCAACATCAACTGTATGATGCTGGTCAATAAGCGTTTTGACTAACGATTGGGAAATCAGTTCATCATCTTCAACTACTAGAATTTTCATGCGCGATGCATATAAGTTGCGTTTGTGTGTATTTGTATCTAGTATTTAGGGCAAATTAATAAATAGCTAATTTAAGATGCTACTTGCTTGATGGGTAGACAAAACTATGACAAGGGCATCGCAACTTAAACGATTATTCCATTAAGTTTTTAATAGTGAGTTAAGGATATAGGGGTGTAGGGGTTAAGAG
>CAXTCQ010000273.1:0-11396 GCA_964242965.1 uncultured Calothrix sp.
CATGCGGCGGGGGCGAAGCCCCCACCCGCACCTTGTGCCAGTTGCGTAAGTCCTGCAAAATCCAAAAATGCTTGACCTTGAATTTCTGCCAAACCTGCTTGAGTTGTTCCTAACGCAATTCCCTGGATTTTTGCGTTGCTGTTACGCAAGATAATGTACTCAGTCTCCGCTTGGCTAATAATTTCGGGAGCGTTATTTTGAACCCCACCCCCATTTCCAACAGTTACGTTGAACTGTTTTGTAGTGATGTTACCAGCAATATCTGTAGTTGTAATTGTCAGGGTGCGATCGCGTAGCGACTCTGAAAGAGTATCGCCGTTGTCAATCCCAGTCAAATCAACTACTTGGTCAAATTCTCCCGCAAGATTAAATACTAAGGGTATCTCTAGCAAATTATCAAATCGATAACTGAGGGAGGCAATACCCGAACCAGTTCCATCAGCTTTACCTGTTAGTTTTGACCCTTGAGCTAAAGGAGCAGTATCAATCAAATTTGTGAAATTGAATAGTGGGTTAACAGTATCGATTAAGACATTCAATGGTGAGGATACAGGGCTAACATTACCAGCGATATCAGTTGCGATCGCAGTGAAATTCTGCGTCTCATTGTTT
Source organism: uncultured Calothrix sp. (assembly GCA_964242965.1). Lineage (GTDB taxonomy): Bacteria > Cyanobacteriota > Cyanobacteriia > Cyanobacteriales > Nostocaceae > JANNFJ01. The sequence continues at coordinate 613 of CAXTCQ010000273.1, forward strand.
AACTCACCAGTCGTAAATTGCCAAATACCAGTGGTGTTTGCTGTGGTTTGTCCTAATAGCGTAGAACCATTATAAAGTTGCACTACCGCACCACTTTCAGCATTACCTATAATTATCGGAGTGCGATCGCGGGTAATATCGTCAATGTTGCTAATACCACTATCACTATCGGGAGCTAAATCTAAGGTTGGTGTCTGGATTTGGGTATCAAGGGTAAAAGTAACACCAAAGACGCTGGAAATATTACCAAACTGGTCTTTGGCTTGCAGATTTACCGTATAGGAACCATCTGCTAAATTTGCACCGAAAATTTGATTTAAGCGTTCGGGAATTAAATTAAAGCTCCCATCAACTTGTAATGCATCCAAAATATTAACAGTAGGTGCATTGTTAAATCCAGCGAGGAACTCAGTAATCGGGTCTTTATCTGTAACTTTTCCCGTAATTGATGGGTCAGTGGTAATTGTATCCGTGTTAATAGTGCCCGTGTCACGAGCTAAACCAGCCATTAAGATTGGTGAGTTCTTATCTGGTTCTGGATTACCGTCACCAATCGGCGAACCAAATTCATAGCGAAAAACAAGGTCATCAAAATCTTTATCCCCTCCACCAGTCAAATCTTCCCAAGCAAACTGGTTAGGAGGTAGTTCAACAACATGGTCAAATTCATCTGGGTTTGCACCAGGAAATAGGAAAAAGGCTGAAGGTCCGTTACCACTTTGATTTTGAGGATTTTGCCGTAAAAAATGCTCGGTTGTGGAATTTTGAATTAGATAAAACCCAATGTAGCCTCCAGATGGAAGCTCTAGATTTTTAACAGCACCTTCAGTGTCACCACTAGTAAAGATAATCTGACGGAAGGTACTATTTATTAATGCAGCTTGTGCATAACCTGGGTCTGTAGGCAAAAGATTGCCAATTCTTCCCGTCGCATCATCAACAACAAATAACCCTAGCTCATTATTAAAAGCAGCTTCGCGGTCAATCCAGGTGAAATTCGCTGTCACCTTTTGTCCGCTTTGTCCTGGGATACTTAAAGCCTTCCGGGATTCACCGATGGTAAATACAACATCATTAAAATCTTTATTTCCCCCTCCAGTTAAATCTTCCCAGAAAAATTGCACTAAGGCATTGCTAGGTGTTTGAGTAAAAACATGGTCAAACTTATCTGGGTTGACATTCTCGATTGAGAAGAAAGCTAAAAGACCTTTGTCTAGATTATTTTGAGGATTGAATGCAAGCCATTGGTCGGTGGTATTGTTTTGAATAATGTAAAAGCCCAGACGCTCTCCAGCTTTAAACGTTAATTCGCGCTGCGCTCCTGCTCCTTCACCACTCGAAAAAATAATTTGTCTAGAAGAACTTGCGATCGCGGCTTGAGCGTATCCTGATTCACCAGGTGCAATACCATCAACCCAACCTAGTTCATCAATGACAAAAACCCCAACTTCATTATTATAGGCAGCTTCCCGCTCTGTCCACTTGAAACGAAGTGTAGTTCTTTCTCCAATTTTTCCAGGTACAACGATAGTGTTACCTAGTAAGGTTTGAGAAGATGGAGTGGATGCTTGCTGGGGAGAACTAAAATTCTTAGCACTCCTTTCAACTGGAAGGTATGGTATTTGAGAAGATAACAAAGTTTTAAAATTAGTTTGACTTTCATTTAAAAAAAAATTTGATTCGGTACTATCTATTTTTCCAACTATTAACCCACTTTCAGAATAATTAGTTCTCAAAAATTCTGGAGTTGCTTCTTGATTTTGGGTGGAGGATAACTTTGATGGCTGAATTAAATTAGTATTATCTGCAATTTTTACGCCACCATTATTCTTGACTGATAATGAATTTTCAATTATCGCATCCGCCCTACCCCAAAATTGAACCGAATTATCATTAAGCGGGTGAGAATACTCTTGATTAGAGATGATATTAATTGAATCAGTGTTTTGATTCAGAATCTTATCTGAGGTTTTCATGAGATAAAAATATTGCTAAATAACTACACAAGCAAAGCCAAACACATTTAATTTTTCCGTTATAAATTAAATGTGAAAAAAATATGTACGGAATAAACGGATGATTAAATAATTGAAATAGTGAAATTCATTAGTTATATTGCTAAAGAATCGTTTACTATGACAAAAGGTAGAGCAATTGATTTTAGTCGCAGCACTAGAAAAATAATTAAAAGCTGCGGTATAATAACCTAATCAAACAAATTACACTCTATCTGGTACTTATCCAGATATCATTACTCTATGTATTTAACACTGTTTAATAATCAATCAAAGTAGTTTTATTTGTCAAGTGGTTATACTTATAATAGTGTATAAGTTTATTAATTTTTTATATGAATACTGATTATCTTGAAGTAAACTTTACATAAGTGAAAGTAAAGAATATTATTTTATAAACGCAAAATTATGTTGACTTTATTTTGAGAATAATCTACCTGAATATTTAATATTTAATATTTTTGAATTATGGTATAGCAACTGCCAAGGCGGTTAGGGCGTAGACTGGAAGTAGTCCCTTTTCCTGTGGAGCGCGATACGGCTCTAGCCGTTGCCAAAAGCATCGCTCGACCTATGCCTAAATCCTATAGTTACGACCTCCGTCTGCATCTCATCCAAGCCCTGCGCGTTTGATGGCTTAAAAAGTGAAGCGAGTCAACTATTCAATATCAGTCGCAATACCATAGACTTATGGCGCGAGCGCGACTACTTCCAAGCCTTGCCCAATCAGCCGGACGGTAATGGTCATAAAATCACCGACTGGGAAAAATTCCGGGAGTTCGTGCAATGGATCGCGTAGCGTCTCCTTAATTTACGTTCGTATTTGGTGGTATCTAAAATTAGATTTTAATAGGAGTTAAAATTAAAATCCTTAATTACTTTGGCTTTCGTATCACGAGCAACCTTGAGATAACTTTCCATAAAAGTCCTTTGGATCTACACTGTTAATCACTTGACCCGCTTTAACTGTTACGGCTATAGGGGTATGATCCTTACATTTATTATTTAGACCACAAGTAACAAACCTAGAATAAAAACCTGTTACAGCATAAAAATTTTTAGTCCCTTCTAATGCTATATCGCTTGCAAAAATATAATATTGTCCAGGTGAGACTTGTATGCTGTACTGACGCTGTTGCACTTTAGATTGAAGGCAATATTTATTATTTGTATTTTGAGTGTTTTGGGCACATATTATTAAGCTTGGTAAGTAGTCGCTTGGATAGCTTAAAGAGCCTTGAATTGTTCCCCTGTTAGTAGTGGCAATAACTGGAGTAACTATAAATACAAACAAAACCACTATGACGGCCAAAATTTTTTTTCGCATCGGCTACTTAAGTTTATTGGGCGGGCTTTATACCTTAATATTACCTGTAAATACGCGATCGCCTTTGTATTGCATATGCTGCGCGATTGCCTTCTAGCTGGCAGTGGTCTACGATACCATAGAAAGCAGGAACCGCGTTTACGGGTACGGAGGCATTGTTCGTGTTTTCAATTTTACGCTACCCCTTTTTTATCTCGAACAGTATTTAAGACTTATAAGCTGTCCAACCTAGCTTCTTTAGACTCTAACAGAAGAATTTTTTTGTCCATATCAAGAAATATTCCTAAGTAAAAACTTTAACTACGAGCTTACTGACAACATTCTCCAGTTTCAGGGTTGTATTTTTTAGCTACTTCTAACCGTTTTTAATTGTGGCTATTCACGGGGAAAAGGCAAAGCTGGTGATGCCTTTGGCTGACTTGGTTCGTGTCTAGTTAGCAATTCCACATTTACGCTCCTAGAGAAAAAAGCGATCGCCTGCTCGATTATATGAGTGGCGTAAATGCTCCTGCAATTATTTAAAAATGCGAATGATTATTACCCAAAGCACTCGGTATTTGTCCATTTCTACTCCCTAATTTTTTGCATAAGCTTCCTCCCTCCAGAAATATAAGTAAATAGCCGGACGTTATGGAAGGATAATCGTGGTCGAAGAACTTTACACACCCGAACAACTCGCGCAGATGCATGACTCGCTGTGGCAATGCGTCCTCCAGTTCGCTAATTTTTCGGCAGCACAGGAACGCAACCGCATTGCGCGGGATTTACATGATTCGCTGGGACATTCGCTAACTGGTCTGAACTTGCAACTACAAACAGCGATTAAACTTTGTAAACCCGACCCAAATCAAGCACAGGAGTTATTGAATGAAGCACATAAGTTGGTTGCGCTAGCAGTGCAAGAAATGCGTCAATCGGTGAAAGCGCTACGCAATGACACAACCGAAACGCAGTCGCTAGAAGTACTGGTTGCATCTTTGGTTAATGATTTTTATCAAACGACGGGGATGTTACCTGAAGTTGAAATAAATTTTGCGTTCCCCTTAGCATCGCATTTGGTGACACCGATTTACCGAATTATTCAAGAAGCGCTCAATAATATTCGCAAATACGCAAAAGCAACTTCCGTACAAATTCATGTTTGCACAACTTCAACGGGAGTATATTTAATTATTAAAGATAACGGTCGCGGGTTTGACCCAGAAAAGGTTTCAGGTGGTTACGGACTCCAGGGAATGCAGGAACGAGTTGCTGTTCTACAAGGTCGCTTGCAGTTAGAGTCGCAACTAGGTTCCGGTTGTTGCATTAGTGTTGGTATTCCCATGCATGTATCTAACAAAATATCTGAAATATCTGCTTTTGTTGAATCGGATGCTAGAGAATTTCAGTCCTGTCATATTCAAGATAATATCCAGGAGGATACTTTATTTGCTCAAAATCAAGAAATCTACTTGCCTGATGTGGAAATACGAACGGAACGTCAGTTAGTTAAAATTGGTGAATGGCAACCTTTGGAATTATTGTAAGTAGCTATAACTGCGCTGCCAAGATGCCGATACTATGAATTATATCTTTTATCATTGACAAATACTCAAGTCAAACTAAAGTTGGAAAAATTGAGTAATGCATAGCCAAGCAGTTCGATTGGAGCTATGAATAAAGGAGGTAAAATACAAATGTCTCATTTTTTACCAATTTGCTGTCATTGAAATGTAAAATATATGGTACTTGTTCTGTTGTCGGCAACTATCTTCTTAACGCTCGTTTGGCAATTGCTAAAGGTTACACGTAGAAATCGCCAAAATCATTATCAATTAATAATCGCTCATCAACAATTGCAAAACTATGCATTGTTACAACATAAAAGTCACCATTTAGTAGATTTTCATAATGCATTAGGACAATCGATTGCAGCTTTACATATTCAGTTACAAGTTGCACAAAAGCTTTGGCAAGTCAACCCCGCGCAAGCACAAGAATCGCTATCTGAAGCTTATCAATTAAGCAGTACTATGATGTGTGAAGTTCGACAAATTGTTAAAGATTTCAATCAAGAAAGTATCAAAGAGGGAGGATTTAAGGAGAAAGAGAGTTATAACTATTCATCTAATCTTGATATCGCAATTCTCAATCATTTGTAAAAGCTAAAAAACTTGGTTTTTAGCTGATGAGAAGCGGGAGGTGGTTCGGTTGCTGAAACCGGGTTTCTAATTTCTCAAACATCTTTAACCGATAAGTATGGAGTTGGGTTACACTACGTTCCACCCAACCTACAAAAACCTACTAAAAATTGTATTTACTAACTACCAAAAGACTTATGATTCGCTTATTGCTTGTAGATGACCAAAGTTTAGTTCGTCAGGGACTGAAAGCAATGCTGAGTTTAGAATCTGACCTCGAAATTATCGGGATGGCAGAGAATGGCGAAGAGGCAATTTCGCAAGTTGAAATATTACAGCCAGATGTTGTCTTAATGGACGTGCGAATGCCTATTATGAATGGCAGTACAGCTACTAAAATTATTTGCGATCGCTTCCCCAATATTAAAATTTTAGTATTAAGCACTTACGATGACGACCGCGATGTCAGCGAGGCAATTCGCGCTGGTGCAAAGGGTTATTTACTCAAAGATATGCCTTCAGAACAACTTGTTGACGCAATTCGCTGTATCAATTCGGGTTACGCACAGCTTGCACCCGGTCTTTTGGAACGAGTAATTAATCAAACAGTACCTGCATATACACCCGAAATTCCTTCGACACTGGTACAATTAACACCCAGAGAATTAGACGTAGCGCGTTTAGTCGGAGTTGGTGCGACTAACCAAGAAATTGCCAAAGAATTATTTATTTGCGAAAGTACTGTCAAAACTCATGTAAATAGCATTTTTAATCGTCTTAATATTAAGAATCGAGCGCAATTAGCAATTTATGCTAATTCGGTCTTTAATTAAGTGACCATCGGTCAATCGGCGGCGTTTATTTTTTGGGAGGGCAAAGTTTTCTATCATCAGCTTTAGTATTGTAGGGTGCGTTAGACGCAAGTCGTAACGCACCGTTATTAAGGCTTTGGTGCGTTACGAGAAAAGATAAATATATCGATAACTGGATGACTCAGGAAGTTAAAATTACTCTGGTAAAACCACCTGGTGGAGTAGAAATCCAAGACTCTGGGTCAACTACTTTACTGACTGGTGTCGAACTACAAGGACATCAAACTTTTAAGGGAAAATTTAGTTTGAACCCCTTACCTCCAAGTAGTCGGGATGTTAATAGTAATTTAATTCCACCGATTTTCTTACAAGACCAAACTATTTCTCAACGAGACGGTGGTAAGAAGCTGGTTGAACCATACCAATTTAACATGACTCGCAACCCTGGTTTGTTTAGCGTCTTGGAAATTGTTGTTCTCCAACAACCAAACGATATCGCAGTCACCTTGGCAAGTATTAAAAGTATCAGCTTAGAGCGAAACCCTCAGCCTATAATTATATCGCCTAATATCACTTGCGACCATCTCACCTATTTCACCAGTCAAGCTAGTTTAAATGCGTTAGCACAAGCACTCAATAATGAGTAAAATATCGAGCTTTGGGACATTTCTGGGAATGTCGTAAAGATAATGAGAAAGCATTATATACTCAACCTGTAATCATTGCCGCAAACAGCAAGTTGACTGCAAAAGATAGCTTGTATTTGTGGGACATATTAATAAGTATCGGAAATAACTAAATCGCATAAAGTGACCAGAAGCAGCACATCCATTGGTAGCAAGCTACAATGTTCAAAAAGCCGTGTAATTATTGCAACTACCTTATACCTATAATTGCCGCGATTCTTGCTGAATCAAACCATCCATCGCAGCTTCTTGCAAAGCCTTAAAAGCATTTAAATCTTCGACATCGTACTTAGTCTTTAAAAGACTACGTAGCCGATTCTCGTCGGCAAGTGTTAGATAACCAGTCCCAAGAACTTGTTTTACAACGTCACGAATTAATACCATAATCGACACCCTGAATAATTCAGAAAAAGGCTACACAAGCTGATGAAGCTGCTATACCTTTCTATGGATAGAGAGTTGATTTTTATGCAGGGTGTTGCCCAACTTTAAAAAACTTTACAATATTGAATCCAAGCTATTCAACAATTATTTAATGTCCTACAAGTAATATTTAATATTGTCAATTACATGTAATTAAAATGTTTGTGAAGCTTGACTGTGATGAAAAATACAATTAGTTTAGCCCATAATACTGTAGGGGCACGGCACTGCCGTGCCCCTACGACTATCTCAATCTCAAATCGAAAAAAGTTACAGAAACCCGGTACTCTAAGATACCGGGTTTCTAGTCCCTCTGCTGATATACAACTCTTTTGGTAAAACCTCTATCAAAAGTAATAATTTTATCAAAGATAAGTATTTTGTTTGTTTAATGCGAAATAGTTAATAATTTTAAAACTGATTTCCAGTTTGATTATTGCAATTATTCTTCTAATACATAATTCAACTACGCTCGCGTGGTTAAATTATGTATAAAATTACTTTAAGTATGGCGCTTAGTCTGGCAGCTAAAGATAAACTTAAATAAAGTCAGAGGATTGAATTTGGTAGATATTTGCTTGATTTGCGGTTGCTAAAAAGAACCAAAATTTTTCGGTAACGCAAGTTAAAAAAGAATCATTTGGCTAAAGAATGCGCTAACGTGAGGTGTATAAGCTCGGACGAATTATTGTACGAGTTGCTTGTAGCGCTTTAATTGCGGATACACGAACATTAAGGAGAAAGGGAAAGGAGTAAAATAAGCTTTGATTACATGAGTGTTTTTTGAGTTTTTTTGCTATTTTGGCTGCAAGCAGCATAGTATCTAAAGACAAAGCACGCAGGTGTTGGTAGAACTAGAGTTCAGGAATTTGCTATGTATGAACTGGTTCAAAACGTTTTAAGCAACGAAGAAAAAACGACTTTACGTCAGTTTATTTCCGCGTTGAGTACGAACGGTAAGCAGTATTTGCTACGGAATGAGATTTTACAAGTGTTCGGTGATTACTGTCAGCGATCGCATAAACCTGCTTACTTTTTCCATTCTTCGGCGTTGGGTACGTTGGTTAACTTTACCCATGAGATAATTTTGGAGGAGGAAAGTACTTGGTTTTTAGTGCGTCCGTGGATAGCGAGTCAGGAGGTTTGGAGGTTGGGTGCGGATATGACGCACTTCGAGAAGATGTCACCCCAAGCACTTTTAAATGTGCGCGATCGCTTGGTGAATCGCTACCAACCTCAAATTCTGGAAATCGACCTCAAACCCTTCTATCAGGGTTCTCCAAAAATTGATGACCTCCGAAATATCGGTCAGGGATTCGCATTTTTAAACCGTTATTTGTGCAACCAAGTCGAAAACAACCCCGAACACTGGTTGGAGGAATTGTATAAGGTTTTACATAGACTCCAATTTAGTGGTGTACCGCTAATGATTAGCGATCGCATTCACTCTGGGGTGCAACTTCGTGAAGCAATTAACAAAGCAATTGAATTTGTTAACGAACGTCCTCCCCAGGAACCGTTTGAAAAATTTCGCTTCGACTTGCAATCACTCGGTTTTGAACCGGGTTGGGGAAACACTGCTGCAAGAGTTAGCGAAACCCTCGAACTATTTAAGCGGTTGATTGACGACCCCGAACCACCTGTTCTAGAAACTTTTATGTCGCGGGTTCCAGGAATTTTCCGCGTTGTCCTAGTTTCAATTCACGGTTGGGTCGGACAAGAAGGTGTGTTGGGACGGCCCGAAACTGCGGGACAGGTAATGTATGTTTTGGAACAAGCACGCAGTCTGGAAGCGAAATTACGCGAAGAAATCAAGCTCGCTGGACTCGATATACTGGAAATTCAACCAAAAATCATTATTCTCACCCGTCTGATTCCCAACTGCGAGGGAACAGCTTGCAACCTGCGTTTAGAAAAACTCCAAGGTACTGAAAACGCTTGGATATTACGGGTTCCTTTCCCAGATTTTAATCCCCAAGTTACCCAAAACTGGATTTCCAAGTTTGAAATTTGGCCCTATCTCGAATCGTTTGCGCTTGAAGCCGAACGCGAATTAGTGGCAGAATTTAGAGGAACTCCAAATTTAATTATTGGTAACTATAGCGATGGCAACTTAGTTGCGTTTTTGCTCGCACGTCGTCTAAAAGCAGCTTACTGCAATATTGCTCACTCGTTAGAAAAGCCAAAATACCTGTTTAGCAATCTTTACTGGCAGGACTTAGAAGACCAATACCACTTCTCCGCACAATTTACTGCCGATCTAATTAGTATGAATGCGGCAGATTTTATTGTTACTTCGTCATACCAGGAAATAGTCGGAACTCCCGACAGCATCGGACAGTACGAGTCGTATAAATGTTTTACAATGCCGCAGTTGTATCATGTTGTCGATGGAATTGATTTATTCAATCCCAAATTCAACTTGGTTCCACCCGGAGTAAACGAGAACATATTTTTTCCTTACAATCAAGAGGGAAGTATCGATCAAGACGAGCGTACAAGAATTCACGAACTACTTTTTGACCGTGAAGACCCGCAAATTATTGGTAAATTAGCGGACTCGAAAAAACGTCCAATTTTTGCAGTTGCTCCAATTAACTCGATTAAAAATCTGACGGGATTAGCAGAATGCTTTGGTAAGAGTCAAGAATTGCAAGCACAGTGCAATTTAATTTTACTAACGAGCAAATTTACTGCCGAACAAGCAACCCATCCCGAAGAAGCGAAAGAAATCGAACGACTGCATGAAATTATTGACGAATATCAACTTCACAGTCATATTCGTTGGGTAGGAATCCGACTTTCCAGCATTGATTTAGGTGAAACATATCGTGCTGTTGCCGATAGAGAGGGAATTTTTGTCCACTTTGCCCGCTTTGAAGCATTTGGACGCACCTTACTCGAAGCGATGATTTCCGGTTTACCGACATTTGCGACGCAGTTTGGTGGTGCTGCCGAAATTATCGAAGACGGAGAAGACGGATTTCTACTCAATCCCACCGACTTAGAGGGAACTGCAAAAAAAGTATTAACTTTCCTTGACGAATGCGCGACCAATCCTCAATACTGGCATGAACATTCGACGCGAGTAATTCAAAGAGTTCGTAATAAATACAACTGGGAGTTACACTCGAAGCGATTGCTTTTACTTGCTAAAATGTACAGGTTTTGGGATTACGTTACACCAGAAAACAAGGAAGCGAGGGTACGCTACTTAGAAACTTTATACCATCTAATTTTCAAACCCAGAGCCGAAAAAATTCTCGAACAACATATGCAACGTTAGGAATTAGGGAGTTGGGAGTCGGGAGTCAGAAGTAGGAGAATCGGGAGTCGGGAGTCAGGAGTCAAGAGTCGGGGAAATGGAGGAAGTAGAGGAAGTGGAGGAAATAATATAGGAT
>CAXTCQ010000274.1:0-11370 GCA_964242965.1 uncultured Calothrix sp.
CTACCGCTGCCTCTACCCCGAGCCGCCGCCGCCCCACCTCGCCCCGCCCCTCCCCTACCCCCCCGCCCCCACCGCTTCTATGTGGTTCATTTTCCGTTATTGTTGCGTAAGTCCTGTGTTTTTCAAAGCCGCAAGCAGCTACCTACAAAAAAATTATGCCTCGTCTATAAAGCTGTTTAAACGATAATCCTTAAGGAGCAACATGGAGAACATGAACACTGCTAGCTTCTCGATACTCGACCAAATACCTTTATCAAATCCTTTATCCACCTCCAGAACTACCACCATCCCAGTCACACTACACATAAATAGTATAGAACATACTTTACAACTTGATCCCCGCGTGACACTACTCGACGCACTCCGGGAATATATGGGCTTAACGGGTACAAAAAAAGGCTGCGACCACGGTCAATGTGGCGCTTGTACTGTACTTGTAGATGGACTCCGTATCAACTCGTGTTTAGCGCTAGCGGTATCTTACCAAGGCGAAGAAATCACAACTATTGAGGGTTTAGCCAACGGTGAAGAATTACACCCCGTACAAGCAGCGTTCATCGAACACGATGGTTTTCAATGCGGTTATTGCACTCCAGGGCAAATCATGTCTTGTGTAGGAATGCTGGCAGAAGGACACATCCACACCGATGATGATATCCGCGAACAAATGAGTGGTAACATCTGCCGCTGCGGTGCTTATACAAATATTCTTGCGGCAGTGCGTGAAGTGTACGAACAGCAAAGATGATCCCCCCAACCCACACCACATTGCTCAACGGGGGGAACCCCCGCACGGAAGTGGCTCCCCTTATAAAGGGGGGCTTAAGAGCAGTATTTCCCGCCCTAAAAAGGGGGCTTGATGCCATATTTCCCCCCTTCTTAAGGGGGGCTAGGGGGGATCTAAATATTAAATATCATGAGAGGCAGTAGGAATGAACCCATTTACTTATGTACGCGCTGAAAACTCCGACTCAGCGATCGCCACAGTGAACCGCGAGTCAGGGGCAATGTTCATCGCAGGTGGCACTAATATCATGGATTTGATGAAGGAGGGAGTACATACACCAAGTCAACTAGTGGATATTCGTAAACTCCCCAATTCAGAAATCGCTGCCAACGATAATGGCAGTATCCGCATTGGAGCAATGGCACGTAACACAGAGGTTGCGTATAATCCCTTAATTAAAAATCATTACCCCGTGCTGTCATCAGCCATCTTAGCTGGAGCCAGCGCTCAATTGCGAAATATGGCAACTGTGGGCGGAAATTTGATGCAGCGAACTCGTTGTTCTTATTTTCACGATATAGACTTCGCTTGCAATAAACGTCAACCAGGTTCTGGCTGTGCTGCAATCGAAGGTTTCAACCGGATGCACGCAATTTTTGGCACGAGCGAACAGTGTATCGCTGCTAACCCCAGCGATATGTGTGTTGCCCTAGCTGCACTTGATGCAGTTGTGCATACACAAGGATTAAATAGCAATCGCACTATTCCCTTTACCGATTTTCACTTGTTACCAGGCGATACGCCGCATCTAGAAACGGTGCTGGAACGCGGCGAAATGATTACGGCAGTTGAATTGCCAGCAATGCCTTATGCTAGGCGATCGCATTACCTAAAAATACGCGATAGAGCATCCTACGCTTTCGCCCTCACTTCTGCGGCTGTGGTGTTGGAAATTAACGATGATGTAATTATTAATGCTCGTATTGCCTTGGGTGGTGTAGGAACAAAGCCGTGGCGTTCCCAAGAAGCAGAGCAGGTGTTAATCGGGGCAACAGCAACCCAAGAGACTTTCACCGCTGCGGCTGACGCAGCATTACAAGGAGCAAACCCTCGCCGTCACAACTCATTTAAAGTCGAGTTGGCGAAACGGACGTTGACAGAAGCACTGAAGATAGTAGCAGCAATGGAAGGAGAAAACCAATGGCGACAACTATAAACACGCAGACACAAACTAAACCAGTTATTGGTCAGCCAATTAACCGCGTTGACGGACGGCCCAAAGTTATGGGTGAAGCTCATTATGCGGCTGAGTTTCCGTTGAATAATATTGCTCACGCTGTTGTTATTGGGAGTGCGATCGCTAAAGGTCGAATTCAAAATATTGATGTTTCTGCCGCAGAAAATGCACCAGGTGTGCTATCTGTCATCACCCACCGCAACGCGCCAAAGTTAAATGAAATCGGAAGCGAAAGCAAGGTTAAAGGCAAACCCGGTGAGAAGAAAGTGCCGTTGCAATCGGATGAAGTCGATTACGACGGGCAACATATCGGCGTGGTTGTCGCGGAAACATTCGAGCAAGCTAAATATGCGGCTTCCCTCGTCCGCGTTACTTACGAGGAGCAAAAGCCGACTATATCTATAGAACAAGGACAATCTAGCCAGTACCAACCAGAGCAGTTTTTTGGCGAAGAAGTACAAGTGCAACGCGGTGATACAGAATCGGCACTTGCGTCCGCTGAAGTAAAAATACAAGCAACTTATACTACGCCCATTGAACACCACAACCCAATGGAACCATCTGCGGCGATTGCAGTATGGGAAGGTAATTCACTGACAATTTATGATTCAAATCAGTGGGTTTACGGTGCTAGAGATGTAATTGCCTACACCCTTGGCATCCCTAAAGAAACTGTTCGCGTCATCTCGCATTACGTTGGTGGTGGATTTGGCTGCAAAGGTTTTACATGGTGGCATTCTTTATTGGCGGCGATCGCAGCGCGTAAAGTCGGTCGTCCTGTCAAACTTGCCCTGACGCGCCAGCAAATGTTTACATCCTGCGGGCATCGTCCGCGCACGATTCAGGAAATTTCACTTGCGGCAAAGCGAAACGGTCAGTTAACCGCAATCCGTCATATTACGACATCGCAAACTTCCTTTGTCGATGAACATCTTGAAGCGTGTGGATTGACAACGCGGATACTTTATGCATCGCCAAATTTAGAAGTAACCCACAATCTCGTACAAATTAACACTGGCACTCCCACAGCAATGCGTGCGCCCGGAGAAGCACCTTGTACGTTTGCGCTGGAATCGGCAATGGACGAGTTGGCGTATAAGTTGGGCATTGACCCTGTTGAACTGCGAATTATCAACCATGCCGATGTCAATCCCCATACAAATAAGCCTTGGTCGAGTAAGTACCTCAAAGATTGCTACCAAATGGGGTCAGAAAAATTCGGTTGGTCGCGTCGCAATCCCACACCAGGTTCAATGCGCGATTCTGACTATCTCATCGGTTGGGGAATGGCAACTGCCACGTACCCAGGCTACCGCTCTCCCGCCTCGGCAAGAGCGAAAATCTTTGCTGACGGTCATGCTGAGGTGTCGAGTGCCACTCACGAACTCGGTACTGGTACGTATACTATCATGACCCAAGTAACCGCCGATGCCATTGGGCTGCCTGTGGAACGGATTGAGTTTAAACTTGGCGACTCTTCGATGCCCGTAGCCCCCGTCGCTGGCGGTTCGCAATCAGCAGCAAGTGTAGCACCAGCCGTGCGCGGAGCAGCCGAAACGGTGCTGAAGCGATTGATTCAACTTGCTGTTGCTGACGAATTTTCCGCACTTTACGGACAATCGGAAGAAGCAATTTCAGCAGCAGATGGGCGCGTCTTTGTCAAGAGTAATCCTTCGAGAGGCGAAACTTTCACGGAGATTTTACAGCGTAACAATTTACCACTGGTTGAAGTCGAAGTAATCGCAAACACAGCTTCCCAGGAAGTACAAGAAGCGCGTAACCCAGCAGTGCGAATTTGCGCTGGTAAAGATGAAAATGCCGATATGCAGCAATATGCTTTTCAATCCTTCGGCGCACAATTTGCGGAAGTACGCATCAACCCGCGTACTGGGCAAGTGCATGTTAGCCGCGTTGTTAGTGCCATTGATGCTGGGCGGATTTTGAATCACAAAACTGCCCGCAGTCAAATTATGGGTGGGGTAATTTTCGGGATTGGGATGGCATTAATGGAGGAAACGGTACTCGACCCAAATAACGGTCGCTTTGTGGTGCGTAATTTAGCCGATTATCATGTGCCTGTTAATGCCGATATTGGCGAAATCGATGTGCTTTTCACCGATAAACCCGACCCGCGTATTAGTTCGTTAGGCGTGCGCGGTGTAGGGGAGATTGGGATTACTGGGGTGGCTGCTGCGATCGCAAATGCGATTTATCATGCCACAGGTAAACGGATTCGGGATTTGCCAATTACGCTAGACAAGTTGCTGTAGGAGAAAAATATCTTTTTTCAGAGATAATTAGTTTAGCCAATGATATTGTAGGGGCACAGCACTGCTGTGCCCCTACGTATTCTCAAAATAAACATAGAAAAATTAAGAGTATCGCAGTACGACAAACGTTTGAATCAAATCCGGGCAAGATTCGGTTCACCGCTTATTTGCCCATATCTTTATACATCGCAAAAAAGACATGAGTAATCAATTTCACGACCAACAGACCTTAGAAGAAACCGCACAAGATTTAGGAAAACGAGCAATGGTATGTTTGCTTGATTCCTAATTTTGTCATCCATTTTTTCCCGGATATTTACAGCTAAATTAAACCACAAATGGTCGTAAGGGCACGGCACTGCCGTGCCCCTACATGTTAACGAAACAGAATTATTCCTTAGCTAAAGAGGTAAATGCATGATACTTGAGAACAAAGTTGTTTTAGTAACAGGAGGAACATCGGGAATTGGCAAAGCCACTGCTTTAGCTTTAGGAGTTGCCGGTGCCAAGATTGTTTTTTCAGGCAGACGCGAACAGGAAGGAGAAGACACAGCTGCCCAAATCCGTCAATTGGGTGCTGAGTGTTTATTTGTCCGTTCAGATGTATCGAGCGAAGAGGATGTAAAGGCTTTGGTTATGCATACCGTCGAAACTTATGGAAAACTCGATTGTGCCTTCAACAACGCTGGAATTGACCCACCAATAAAGCCACTGCACGAACAATCCGTCGAGGATTTCGACAAAATCATGGCAATCAATGTGCGAGGATTATTCCTATGCATGAAGTATGAAATTCAACAAATGCTCGCTCATGGTGGAGTTATCGTCAACAATTCTTCGATGGGTGGTTTGATCGGTTTCCCAGGTGTATCCCCGTATATCGCTAGTAAACATGCGGTGATGGGGTTAACTCGTTCCGCTGCGCTCGATTATGCAAAGCTTGGGATTCGGATTAATGCCGTTAATCCCGGCATTATTAGCACAGACATGATCGATCGATTGGTTGCTGACAGAGGTTCGACTGCATCCGATCTAGCGTCTACAGTTCCAATGGGTCGAATGGGTCAACCAGAAGAAGTTGCTGGAATGGTAGTTTTTCTATGTTCTGATGCTTCCAGCTACATCACTGGGCAGTCCTTCGTTGTAGATGGAGGCTTCACAGCGCATTAAAGCAAGTTGTTTGCAGATAGTGGCTTTGTCGGAATCCCTCTGTTTCGTGATATTACACCAATTATGCTCAAGCCAACTAACTCCCTACCAGTCCAACTCACCTTGCTGGTTGTCAGTACCCTTATTGCTATGTCCAATGCAACAATTGCCCCATCACTACCGGTGATGCAAGAGCATTTTCGGGATGTCGAGAACGCAGACTATTTGGTTAGGCTGGTTTTGACGGTTCCATCTCTGTGTGTAGCGATCGCTGCACCTGTAGCTGGCTTGCTCGTTGACCGAGTAGGACGCAAACCTTTGCTGGCTCTCGGTTTATTACTCTATGGCTTGGCGGGTAGTTCCGGGTTGTGGCTGAATTCGCTGGGACTGATTTTGGTCGGACGGGCATTATTAGGCTTGAGTGTTGCTGGAATCTCGATTGCCGCAACGACGCTAATTGCCGATTACTATAGTGGTTCAGTTCGCACGCAATTTCTGGGTTGGCAATCAGCGGCAATGGCGTTAGGGGGAGTTGTGTTTCTCTCCGTCGGCGGCATTTTCGCCGATATCGGTTGGCGAATGCCGTTTTCAATTTATTTGGTTGCCTTACTGCTTTTACCATTGGTGCTGCTATTCTTGCCTGAACCCAACCGCAACCCTCAACCGTCAACTTCACAAAGTAAGACTGATGTTGACCCAGCAAATTTGCCGATGGGACTCGTAGTGTTTACCTATAGCATTGCCCTAATTACTCAGGCAGCGTTCTACATGATACCAGTGCAATTGCCCTTCTACTTGCGGGATTTGACCAATGCCAGCCCATCTCAAAGCGGTTTAGCCATTGCCTTGACGAGTTTGTTTGCCGGTGTCAGCTCGATTGCATACCAACGACTCAAAGCCCGCCTCAGCTTTGTTAGCATCTACGAAATTGCCTTTCTCAGCATGGGGGTTGGCTACGGACTCATCAGCTTGGCACAAGGCTACCCGATAGTACTTTTGGGTTTAGCGATCGCAGGCTTTGGACTCGGTTTGCTAATGCCAAATATGAATCTGTGCCTAACTTCCATCAGCCCCAGCAACCTACGGGGACGAGTTGTTGGCGGATTGACTACCAGCTTTTTCCTCGGTCAATTTCTCTCGCCACTGTTGAGCCAACCGTTGAGTGAGTTTGTTGGTCTAGCTGTAACCTACAGATTAGCGGGTGTTGTACTCATTGTTCTGGGATTAGCAACATTTGTTGTCATGTCTCGACACAGACGTATAGCATAGCTTTCAAGCTAATCCACAATAAATAGATACCGTCAATCAGTCTAAGGAAATAAATCAATATGTCTAAACCTGATGCTTCTACAAATAACGAATATCTTGCCGCCTTTTATGACTCGCGATCGCGTGCGTCTTCTTCGACTCATAAAGGGAGTATCCCGCCAGATGGAGAGACTTTTAGAGTTAATCTAATAAATCATTAATAGCTATACTAAAACCAAGTAAAATTTTCTGAGTGCTAATTGTTTCACCATCCGTAAAGATTTGCCGAGTTTGTTTGGTAACTATAATAATCCAACGATTCTCAGGGTAGATTAACCAAACCTCTTCACCGCAAGATTGTAAATATTCAGAACTTCTGGCAATAACTTCTTCAGCGTAATCTGTGGGGGAGACAATTTCAGCACTGAGAGGGAAACTTTGGGGAAGGACTTTTTGATTACCATATTGGGAAACTAAGTCAGGAGTTAGGTAAGCAACATCGGGACGACGACCTTGTTTATTAGTGCGACAAGGGACTTCTGTATATACTTCTCCTCCAAGTCCGCTAGATTCTTTATAATTACCCCAGTAGCGAGCTAGCTTAGATTGGATTTGACCATGTTTAAGCGTCATACCGTTTTTTTCGACTAATTCCCCGTTTACCCATTCTGTATCATCGAGAGGATTTTCCATCCAATCTTTTAAAGAGAGAATTTCTAAGCTTTCTGAAATTACAGTAACGCTTTCCATTTATTTTTCTCTTCCAGTTCTTGTTTAACTGTAGCAAAACTATGAAATTAGGTGGTTATGAAATCGATTTTAAGTAAAAAATTAAAAAATCTTTTAAGCACGATTTAATACCTGGGTCTTCAAAAATGTTAGGAGACGAGTTGACTAAGCTAGAGACTGAGTTGCCTAATTCTCGTAAGAGGTTGCGGGTGTTGTTTAACTTAGCATCAATGTTGAGCTTCATTTCCCCTGTAATCATAAAAATCTTATGTAGTGCTAACTTATAGGAATATCTATTGCTCCAAAATATACTATTTTTAACAAGATTGTTTGCGTATTTATTCGGATTTAGCCCATTGTTTTGCTAAGTAGTTAGGCACAAATAAACCAAGTTATGTAACAATCAGATTAAGTGGGTAAAGCCTTTGCGATTGCTTCATTACGCTTCGCTTCATTCGCAATGATATAGCTAGCTTTAGGTGCATCTCAGTTTTGTAAAAACACCTGTTTTTGTAGTGCGAGCATCTTGCTCGCGTACCTTTTGCTTTATATGAGATGCTCCCGTTAGCTTTAATCGCGCTGATTTAGTTACCCTAAAATTAATCAAGTAAATAAAAGCTTTCAAATATCCTCTAATTTCCGATTATGAAAGAACTCCAAGATATTATTACCGCTTTCGAGCAAATCAAACGCGGTCAAATTACTGCCCTTGCCACTGTTGTTAAAACCAAAGGCTCGACTTATCGCCGACCGGGTGCAAGAATGCTGATGGCAGAAGATGGTGAAATGGTCGGGGCTATTAGCGGTGGCTGTTTGGAAAATGATGTTTTTGAACATGCCAAACAAGTCATGGCTACAGGGGAACCAATGTTAGTTAAGTATGACCCTGGAGTTACAGAGGAGATTATTTGGGCACTTGGGCTTGGTTGTAATGGTGCAGTTTATATTCTTATAGAGCCTCTCAATCAACAGCTAACATTCATTGCCGATTGCCTGCGGGACAAAATATCATGCGCGATCGCAACAGTTTTTTCCACAGAAGGTATCGAGGCAAAGGTCGGAAGTCATTTGACACTGACAGAAGATAAAATTCTTATTAATGAAATTGCCGATGCTGCCTTGACTGAGGCTGTAATTAACGATGCTCAAGCAGCTTTGCACAAACAACGGTCAATTGTCAAAACTTATCAGTTGGAAACTGGCTCTGTAGAAGTTTTCATCGAAGTTATCAAACCACCCACACCATTAATTATCTTTGGTGCAGGGCAAGATGCTATCCCAGTTGCACGTTTTGCTGAAGATTTAGGTTGGAACGTTACTGTAGTTGACCACCGACCGACATACTTAACTCCAAAACGATTCAACGCAGCTTCTCATCTCGTTCATACTGCCCCCGATGCTGCCCATAAGCACATTTTGCTCGACAAAAATACAGTCGCGCTGGTAATGACTCATAATTACTTCCACGACCGCGAACACCTGAAAATGCTTTTACCTTCAAATGTTCGCTATATAGGTGTCCTCGGTCCAAAAAGTAGAACTACAGAATTACTGGAAGATTTGCGCTCACAAGGAGCAGTTTATACTCAAGAACAATTAAGTCGTTTATATGCCCCTGTAGGTATTGACATCGGGTCTGAAACACCTGTAGAAGTTGCGCTCTCGATTGTGGCTGAAATTCAAGCTGTTCTCGCTAATCGTTCGGGTGGGTTGTTAAAAGATCGAATTGGACCGATTCATCATCAGTTTAATGGGTCAGATGTGCAAACTATTGAGTTACAGCCTTTTTTAGGTAAATAAATCATATGTTTTTTATCGCGCAGAGTCGCAGAGGCGCAATAGGCGCTTCGCCTTCCCGCAGGGTAGAAGAGGTATTTTTTGTGGTCTAAATAGATAGAAAACTTCTGTAAATAGCCGATATATCTAAAGCATGAACTCACAACCAAATATTGGTGCAGTCATTCTGGCAGCGGGTGCATCAACGCGCATGGGTAAACCAAAACAATTGTTATACTTTAAAGGTCGTAGTTTATTACGTCACACTGTAGAGGTGGCGCTGGCTTCTGTTTGCAAACCGATTGTAGTAGTGTTAGGGGCATATGCCGAACAAATACGCAATGAGGTGAGTCAGCTTCCAGTCGTGGTGGTAGAAAACCAGGATTGGAAGAAGGGAATGGGTGCTTCGATTCGAGTTGGTGTAAATGCAGTTAATAATTATAGTGAAAATATAGAAGCAGTATTACTACTACTTTGCGACCAACCGCTTGTTTGCGATCGCATTATCAATCAACTTGTGGAAGCGTACTTAGCAACCCGTAAACCGATTATCGCTTCTGAATATGCTCAGACATTAGGTGTACCAGCCCTTTTTAGTCGTGAGTTATTCTCGGAACTGATAAATTTAGATGTCGAGAAAGGTGCAAAACAGGTTATTGGCAAATACAGTCACCTAGTTTTCGGTGTTCCTTTTCCAGCAGGTGCAATTGATGTCGATACACCATCCGATTACGAGCGATTGCAAACTATCTGACATACCACAAGTTCATGTCGTTAATTTTGACATGTCGCGGGAACCAGATCCCCGACTTCTTAAAGAAGTCGGGGATCTTGCAACCCCTCAGACCGCTAGCAAGTTGCCTGACGTTAACTGGTTGATAAATATGCCAAAAAATGCTTCCGAACTAGAGTAGCTTACTTAGGCGATCGCTTTCAAGGACACATCGAAAATCACAGAAAGTATGACGAAAGTGGGATATCTATGGCAGACAAATGGGACTTGTATGGCAGACAAACGGGATGTGTATGGCAGACAAATGGGACTTGTATGGCAGACAAACGGGATGTGTATGGCAGACAAGCGGGACGCTTATCCTACGGAGATAAAAGAAAAAATTAAAACAAATGTTCTTTTCTTGCTTTCAAATAAACAGTAGTGGTTTTATATATAAACAGTAGAGGAGTATAAATATGGGAATCCATCTGTCACAAGCAATCGAAATCGGTAAATACCTAGTTGCTCAACGACTCCGAGGACGCAAGCGTTTTCCCCTAATATTAATGTTGGAACCGCTATTCAGGTGTAATTTGGCTTGTTCGGGATGCGGCAAAATTCAACATCCAGCCGAAATCTTGAGGCAAAATCTCACCCCCGAACAATGCTTCAAAGCAGTCGAAGAATGCGGTGCGCCGGTTGTTTCCATTCCTGGTGGAGAACCGTTAATGCATCCCCAAATCGATGAAATTGTCCGGGGATTGGTTGCACGCAAAAAATTTATCTATCTTTGTACCAACGGTTTGCTGCTAGAAAAGAGTTTAGATAAATTTCAGCCTTCACCTTATCTAACCTTTACAGTTCACCTCGATGGAATGCGCGATTTACATGACAAATGCGTTGACCGCAAGGGCGTTTTTGATACTGCGGTGAAAGCGATTCGTGCCGCCAAAGCAAGAGGATTTCGTGTGGCGACGAACACTACTGTATTCGATGGTACTAATCCCCAAGACATGCACGAGTTTTTCGACTTCGTTAGTACTTTGGGTGTAGATGGGATGACAATTTCCCCAGGTTACAACTACGAATGGGCACCCGACCAAGACCACTTTCTCAAACGCGAACAAACACGGGCTTTATTCCGCGAAGTCCTAGCACCACAGAAAGTAGGGCAGAAGAAATGGGATTTTAATAATAGCCCCCTGTTTCTAGATTTTCTCACGGGAGAAAAAGAATACGAATGTACTCCTTGGGGAAGTCCCAGTTACAGCGTTTTAGGCTGGCAAAAACCCTGTTATTTGCTCAATGAGGGATATTACGATACCTTCCAAGAGTTGCTTGATAAAACCGACTGGAGTCAATATGGACGGGCAAGCGGTAATCCGAAATGCGCTGACTGTATGGTGCATTGCGGTTACGAACCAACTGCGGCAGTCGATTCGATGCAACCTGCCAATATTGGACGTTCGATGAAGGTATTGTGGGGAGGATAGGAGGAAGAGGGGGAAAGGGGAAAGGG
>CAXTCQ010000275.1:0-11346 GCA_964242965.1 uncultured Calothrix sp.
AAGTGCCATCTAAGGAAACACTCTTGGTCGCATTGATAATTACATTCCCAGCATTTCCTTGTGCCCTGGTGCTTGTCTGTAATTGAGCATTATTTATAAGAGAAAGTTGAGATGTAGTAATTTGAATATTGCCCCCATTGCCTTTAATAGCATTACGATCTTCCGGGCTATCAGAAACATCTCCTACATTAGCACGGACATATGCATTATCTAAGGAAACACTCTTAGTCGCATTGATAATTACATTCCCAGCATTGCCTTGTCCGAAGGTCGCAACCGACAGTTCAGTACCATTAGTAAGAAAAAGTTGAGGTGTTGTAATTTGAATATTGCCCGCATTGCCTTTGAGAACATTACGGTCTTCCGGCGGAGTATAAATACTTCCTACCTCATTAAATATATTACTGTCATCTAAGGAAACACTCTTGGTCGCATTGATAATTATATCCCCAACATTGCCTTGCCCATAGTTCCTAATCCCTAAATAATTACCATAAGTACTATTGGCAAGAGAAAGGGAATTAGAAGATAAAATAATGTTACCTGTATTACCTGTTCCTAGTACACCGTTGCCGATACCACTGTCACCAATAATATTTATATCTCCAGTAGCATTAACCGTAATATCGCCAGCCTTTGCTCCTGCATTACCTAAGCCTTCCGCAATACCAGCACTCAGTCCGCTTCTTCCAGAAAGCTCTAAATTGCGGGCGTTGACTGCAATATCTCCACCACCACCTGCTTGTACATCTACAGCAGCGCCATTAGTCAAAGATATATCTGCTCGTGTACTAGAAGCAGGAAAGTCCAAGCTCAATTTATCGCCATCCACATTTAGCCCCACAGTTCCTGGGGCTGCCAATCCTCCTAACTCAACTCTCCCACCAAAAGCATTTAATTCACCGCCATCCATGCTGACATTACCACCCACCAGCAGCAAGCTTTTACCATTTCGGACTCGCGCTACTGAGTTATTTTGCACCGCTGCATTTTGATTAATCTGATTAAAAAACAAAGCCGAAGGATTAACTGTCAACAAACCTGGTGCTGTAGGATTCGTGGCACTAAAAACTCCTTGGTTGCCGAATGCTAGTCCATGAGCTGTTGTCCCTACAAATGAACCCGGCACAAATAAGGAAGCATTTTTCCCAAACACAATCCCATTCGGGTTCATCAAAAATAAATTAGCGTTAGAATTGCTAATAGTTCCAAGCTCTCCTAAAATCTCTGAACGGTTGCCACCTGTTACCCGTGCCAAAATATTCTCAATTGCGGCATTCGAGTTGAAAAAATAAGCGGCTCTATCAGCGCTGATATTAAATTCTTTAAAGCTGTGAAAAAGATTGATTCCGCGAGTGGCACCACCAGTAATGATTTCGATTGATTGTCCCTGAAAGTTGCTTATGACTTGGGAGGATTCGGAACCAAGCGTGTTATCAGGAACGATATTACTTTGCTGTGCCAGAGTTTTGACTGTTAAAATACTTACCGTACCGCAGCTTAGAAAGCTTGCCAAACCGAACTGCAAACACCTGTTTAATGCGTATTTTCTCGTCATTGGGTGTGCTTTTGTGTTGATAGGATAATTTTAGAATAAAACTGTGCATTGGCACAATTAATTAACTAAATATTTATTAACAGAAGGATTGCAATACAGTTTTCTGCAATTATGCTCGCGCCAAAGTGCATTGTGGAAGTACAAATACTGCACGCAAACAAGCAGAAATGGTTGATGTATAACATAAATATTCAGTTTATTGTATAACTTATCGGCGACAGCAATATTACTGACCGCTACTTAGTTTCTCAGTTTTCCGGCTAAGTAATTACACAATTTAAGGTTTTTACAAGTTACAGCTATTAGAAGCTAATATTGTGGGTTAGACCCCTCAGATGCGCCGAAATATACCGTAAGGGCACTTGGTTATCGTGCCCCAACAATACTGTGGGATAACTTCGATTGCGGATTGCGGAGAAGTTTCAATAAATATAGCTCTTTTTGTTGCTAACACCTGACGAGGGGAGATATTGATATCAATAATTGCAATATTACTATTTTGAAACCAAGCTAGACTTGTTCTCAGGCAATGTACTAAATCTAAATTAGATGTACAATTATGTAAAGCATAAACCTTTAAATCTGGATTGCGTCGTAGCATCTCCATTGTCGTGTTAAAAATACTTTGCGGGCAGCATTGAGCCTTATATAATGCCCACAATCCCGCCCTACCATAGAATGGTAGGGCTAATAGTAACAAAGCCTGCTTCAAGCAGGCTTCGTTACTATTAGCCCCAGGCTTGAAGCCTGGGGCGGTTTTTCGGGCAAGTGAGGGGTTTAGCCCTCTCCAAAGCCACCGGTATCCTCTAAGAAGTCGGGATTTGGACACCTCGATATTTTACATGAGTCTAAATCCAATTTATCATATCAACCAAAACTTTCAGTTGCATAAATATAATTATCCGAACCACCGATTATAATCAAATTATTATTATCGCTTTCGAGCATTCGAGTATTAACGATTCCTCGTTGAATAATTTGAATAAGTTGTTGCGGCTGAAATGACTCTAAATTAACAATATTACCAGCTTCTAACCATTGTATTTCTTCAGGTGCTAACTCTTGACGAATTTCCGGTGTTAATTGTTTAGCATCGGTTGCAGATTGCGGAGATGTTTCAATAAATATACCTTTTTTTGTTGCTAATACCTGACAAGGAGAAATACCAATATCAATAATCGTCACATTACTATTTTGAAACCAAACTGAACTTGTTCTTAGACTATGTATTAAACCCAAACCCCTGGAAGTACAATCGTGTAAAGCATATACCTTTAAATCAGGATTACGTCGCAGCATATCCATTGTAGTTTGGAAGATACTTTGAGGATAACCAGTAATACTGAAAATCGCACAGTTATTTTCAAAATGGAAATTATTCGCTATTAAAAATTGCGCGATATCATCGCGATCGCAGATTATCAATCTATCAAAACTGTAAGCTGTCACATCAGGATTAATTGCAGCAGATTGATTTCCCTGCTGAGGTTGTGGAAGTAATTTTAGGATATTACCATTGGTTTGTTGCCAGCGATTGAGCCAGTCTTGAACAGCCGATTCCGCAATTATGAACTCTTGAGGAATTGCTGTTTTCTTTAGCTGGGTAATACCTAGATATATAGAAGACATACCAAGAAGTACTTCTATGACAAATATCGGGAATGAATCAAATATTAATAGACTTGTAGCAATACCTACTATTAAAATAAATATTCCCACAAATCTTAATGATTTTGTGCTTGCCTTGCGGCTGGCATTATCTAACTTTGGGGACTTAGTATTTCTATATAAATTTATTATATGAAATACTTGGTAGATGAGAATGACGATTATAAACCTAAAAAAAGCAAAAAGAAGTACATGAACTAAGATAAAGCTAAATGCAAAACTCTTAGGATTAAACCCTTTACGTCGGAAGCGATTATCTAAATGGTAAAACATCTGCTTAGGAGTAAAAAACAGAGTATTATTTACAGAAATATCGCTTATCACTTTCGCAAACATTGGGTCGGTAATCTTAGTAGTCCCCATGCTTGTGGGTTCAAAGACAAAAGCATGACCGCAGTTGCTACATTTACCAAAATTAGCTGTTCTGTCTTTTAAATTATTATCGGTTCCACAACTAATACACTTCATAATAACTCCCTTATATTTTAGATTTTGCGATAGTAAAATACATCTCTTCCCTCTTCCCTCTTCCTCTGTGTTCTCTGTGTCTCTGTGGTACGTAAAATAGGATTAGAAAACGCAACAAACCAGAGACGCGATATATCGCGTCTCTACATTTGATTTTCTAATAAAACACTATAATCCTCACGCTTACGAATCAAACGATGTCCACCATTTTCTATTAACACCTCCGCAGGTTTAGGACGGTGCAAAAAATGCGAAGACATCGCATACCCATAAGCACCAACATCTAAAATTGCGATCGCATCACCAACTTCCATTGCAGGTAACTGACAATTCTTACCCAAATAATCACGAGAATAAGTAGTATTACCACAAACATCAGTCGAAAATAACTTCGAAGACTGCGGATAAGCAATAATCTCCCGATAACCACCATGAACGCTCGGTACAGAAAGATTCGCAACAGTAGTATCCACCCCCACTATTTGCTTCTCATCCTGCCACTTTACCGAAACCACCCTAGCAAGCAAAGTACCGCATTCTGCGATCGCACTTCTCCCAGGTTCAATCACTAACTCAATTTTGCTTGCCAATGACTCCAAACAACCTGTTAACTGAACACCAAACATTTCCCAATCAAACGCAGCACCACCATGACGGTAAGGATAACCAAACCCCCCACCAAAATCTAAATATTCCCAGTCGGGTAATGTTTGGGCAATATCGAAGATGGTGGTAATAGCTGCGGTAAAAGCTCTTGTTGCATTCGTCCCCGTTCCTCGATAGAAATGCAACCCGCTAATTTTTAAACCTGCTTGATTTGCTAAAGCATTCGCTACGGTAAACTCTTCTTTACGAACTCCGATGCGACTATCCCCGGTCAACTCCGAGTAGTTAAGACGCAAACCGACTTTCAGAGAATGATTTGATTGACTGTAAACTTCGCACAACTGCTGTAACTGGGAAATACTATCTAAATTTAGCGTCGTTACTCCCCATTCCAACACTTGTAACATCTCATCACGATTGAGGTTGCTACCGCTGTAGACAATTTTATCGGGTGGAAACCCTGCTTTGAGTCCGAGATAAATATCCCCTGGTGTATTTGCATGAAGTCCCCAACCTGCATTACGAAATATTTGGAGTAAAGATATATTGCCGTTGGTGACAGTCGCAAATCGAAATTGGGTATTGCGATAGGGAACTGCCTGCGTAATTCGCTCGATAGTTTGCCGCAGTTTGTCTCCATCATATATATATAGTGGCGAACCATATATATGTAACAGTTCCTCAGCGACTTTAGAATTTTGAACTAAGCTTGCCATTTTTTCAAATATCTCCACATCCGATAAGGTAATACAAACGGGTGTAAAAATTCTTTTGACCTTGGTGCTTCACCCAGTACGTGAATGCGCCATAATTCCCACATCACCAATAACCATAAAATCTCACCAACACGTCGTCCCGTTATCGCTGCGCTGAATTCTCCACTAACAATTTTTGCGGCAATATCTGGCTGAAAAATTCCTTCACTACGTAAAATATCGGGGTTCAACCAATCACCTAATTTATGCCAAAACTCGTGCAAACACCAAGAAGCCAAAGGAACACCCATCCCGCGTTTTTGCCTCCAGACGATTTCTGGAGGTAGCCAATTTTCCACCGCACGTTTGAGGATATATTTCTCACAACTACCTTGTAAAGTCAATTCTCCACTCAAGCGGAAAGACCACTGCGTTAATGGTAAATCGCAAAAAGGCGATCGCACAACCACACCTTGCGATAAGCCAATATTTGTTGCTCTTGGTTGGATATTTTGTGCCCCTTTTAACATCAAACCAGCACGTCGCAGTCGATGTAACAACGAATCGCTGTACTGGGGGTCAAGTGCTTCTCGCAACCAATCCTCTGCATGTACACTAATATCTGCTTGATATACTTGATAACCCCAAAGACGGTGAAAGGTACGGAGATACTGCTGAATAAAATTATCTTGATTCGGGTGTTCTGCTTGATAAATACCTGCGGCAATTAGAGGTTTATTCGTCCACCCAGCAAATAACTGGTCGCCATTTTCCCCATTAAATATCACCTCAGTTTCCTCGCTCGCTCTACGTGCTAATAAATACAACGGTACAGTTACCCCATCGCCAAAAGGTAAATCAAGTGCTTTCACTGTCGGGATTAGCGCTTTAGAAACGCTGCGAGGACTAGCATCAACTTTTACTAACGGAATTTGCAGATATCGAGCAACTTCTTCCGCATAGGGATATTCGGGTATGCCATAATTGCCAAAGTCGAGGGTGTAAGCTTTGACTTGTACCCCTGCTTGGACGAGTAATGCAGCAATAATCGAAGAGTCGAGTCCACCAGAAAGACAAACCCCTACAGGTGCTGTGATATCTTGAATTTGATGTGCGATCGCATTTTTGAGTAGTGTTTGTAATTCTGCTACTGCTGTAACTTCATCATCAATTTTTTCCGACTCTTCTCGCCATTCTAACAATCGCTGCGTTTCCGGTTGTAAAAGAATCTGATCGCGAAAATTCCAAGCTACTTGAGTACCCGCAGCAACAGCTTGAATTCCGACAACAGGAGTTAGGGGAGTAGGAACGTAAGAAAAACAACTATATCCATAAACAGCGGCAATATTAACTTGAGGTTTATCTAAAAGCGGTAAAAGTAATTGTAGCTGCGATGCAAACCAGATTACCTGTCCTTGCTGCATCCAATATAAAGGAACCCGACCAAAAGCATCTCTCCCCAATAATAAAGTCGTATCGCTTGACAAACGAACCCATGCATCGGGACAATCATTTATTCCCGCAGCAGACAGCGAAGCGATGGTATTGCTGTTAGGTTGAATTGTCGATTCTTGATTATGCGAGATAAAAGCAACATTCCAAACCGGGTTTTTCTGAGTACGCAAACGCTGATAATACTGCTTGGCAATCCGACCAAGAAGTACTTCTTCAGTTTCGGAAGCATAACCCCAATAACCAACAAAATGCGATGGACGGTTGCGACTCATAGATAATTACTTCACCTCAAAATTTTCATCACTCAGCAAACGTTTATCCAAAGACATTTGTACCTTCCAGTTACCGGGAGTCGCTCCAGAATTGATGATATATTTACATTGAGTATCCCAAATGGATGTAGTAATATCTTGAGTTTGGTAGCGATTTTCTTTAACAACTTGACCGCTAGGGTTAATCCAATCGCAAGCTAAATTTAATCTTTGACCAATCGGTGCATCTTTGAGGGTAACTCGATAGAAAACTTCGGAGTTACTTTGCCGTTCGATAACCTTTAAATTACCTCCATTATCCTGTGCTGTTGTAATGCGGTCTTGTTGTGCTGAAACACGGTCGAAAGTAGCATCTTTTTGTTGAAAAAAGAATACTCCGCTACCAATAATTACTACTATTGCAGCAGCAATCCCTCCGAAAATTAACTTATTGCGTTTTCTTTCTACCTCCAAAGCTTGACGACGATGTACTTGAGTCAAAGCTTCATCGAGTAACTCAGGTGCTAAATTTAATTCCTGCAATATTTCTTGAACCTGTTCGGGTTCAAGTTCTTGTTCTCGATTCTGCTGCAATCTCTGTGTTTCCGCGATAACTTTATTCAATTGTTCTGGAGTTAATCTTTGATTCATATTAGCTATTAATTATTGCCAGTCGATTGACCGTATGCGAAAAAGTATAACTAACAAAAGCATTTATTTGTAGAGTTAAGTTTATTTTATGAATATAAAATAACGTGCGGTCGCAAAAATAATTGCACAAGCGTGTTAAAACAATCAACAATAGTATTTTTACCTAATCAGTTGTAGTTGTAGGGTGTGTTAGCGGAGCGTAACGCACCTTGAACTGTCGATGGTGCGTTACGCTTTCAGCACCTTGAACTGTTGATGGTGCGTTACGCTTTCAGCTAACGCACCCTACAGTAATTTTATTTAATCTTCCCGACTTAGAGGCAAACAAATATAGCGAATCATTGTAAAAGAAAGCTAGCTAAGTAGCTGTTTTCTTAAATAAAATCCACTACGTTACACCCAACTTACGTTAACTATAAATGTTTTACAGATTACTTGTAATCAAATATATCTTTGTAAATCCAATAATCATGTTGGGTTCCACTTCGTTACACCCAACCTACGTTAACTTATGGTTTGATATTTTCTTTATAAACACCGACTTACAGTAAAGAAAGTAGAGACGTTACATATAACGTCTCTACATGAGAATTTATTGAAACCCAAAGCGATTATTCTGCACCTTCGATTGGTGCAAAACCTTGACGTTGAATATTCTCAGTCACCGTCTTCGGTTCGAGGAATTGCAACAGATAATCGGGACCTCCTGCTTTAGAACCTACCCCCGATAACTTGAAGCCACCGAAGGGTTGCCTTGATACAATTGCCCCCGTAATTGTACGGTTAATGTACAAATTCCCAACTTCAAACTCTTCTTGTGCTTGCTGAATATGCGACGGTGTACGTGAATATAATCCACCGGTCAAAGCGTAATTTGTACCGTTAGCAATTTGCAACGCTTCGGAAAAATCCTTGGCTTTAATCACCGCAACAACCGGACCAAAAATTTCCTGCTGTGCAATTATCCCATCTGCTGGCACATCCTTAAAGATAACCGGACCCACATAATACCCATTATCAGGTGCGGACATCTCCAAAGCGAGCGTTGCTTCAGCCTTACCCTTTTCGATATACTCGCGGATGCGCGACTGTGCATTTGCATCAATCACGGGACCAACTTGGGTACTCGGTAACTCAGCTTCCCCAACATTCAAAGATTTTGTTGCTTCCACAAACCGCTGTACAAAAGCATCATACACAGCTTCCACAACAATAACCCGCGAACAAGCCGAACATTTTTGTCCGCTGTAACCAAATGCAGATTGTACCGCACCGACAACAGCTTGGTCTAAATCTGCACTTTCATCGACAATAATGCCATTCTTCCCCCCCATCTCGGCAATGACGCGCTTCATATGCTTTTGACCGGGTTTTAAAGTTGCCGCATCTGCGTAAATTCGACAGCCTACTTCCTGCGAACCAGTAAAAGCAATTACATGGGTATCAACATGATTCACCAAGTATGCACCAACAACCGAACCTTTCCCAGGTACATATTGAAAAACACCCTTGGGAATCCCCGCATCCACCAATATCTCCGTTAACTTTGCAGCAATTACCGAAGAAGTTTCCGCAGGTTTTAACATAGTTGAATTACCCGTCACCAACCCTGCCACCACCATACCAGTTGCGATCGCAAAGGGAAAATTCCAAGGTGAAATCACCACTACCACCCCGCGAGGCTGGTAAATATAACGATTCGTCTCTCCCGCAACGTCATAAATATAACCTTCATTCAGCCGTTCCATTTCCGCCGCATAATAGCGACAAAAATCAATCGCCTCCGAAACCTCCGCATCGGCTTCCCGCACGGGTTTACCTACTTCCAACACAATCCAAGCCGATAATTCAGCACGCCGCTGTTCCATCAACTCAGCAGCCTTTCTAAGGATATCCGCACGTTGCTTTACTGGTGTCTTTCGCCACAACTTAAAAGCCTTCTTAGCCGCCTTCATCGCAGCTTCAGCTTGTTCAACATTAAGCAACCCAACCTTTCCCACCACCTCTTTAAAATTCGACGGATTCAGCGAATCAACTTTATCAGGTGTATCCACATACTCCCCATCAATCAAAGGAAGATAAGTTTTTCCCAACTGCTGACGCACCTGAGCAAAACCTTCCCTAGCCAACTTCCGAATATCCTCTCCTGCATAATCAGTATCAGCAACACCAACAAAAAGGGAGTGGGCATTAGGGAGTAGGGAGTCGGAATCTTCTTTGCGCCTTTGCGCCTTTGCGCGAGATAATATAGTATCCGGCGCAGCAATCAACTCCTCAACCGGACGATTCTCCATATTTTGCCGTAAAAACGAACTATTCGCCGTATTCTCCAACAAACGTCGAATCAAATAAGCCATTCCCGGAAGCAAATCCCCATAAGGACAGTAAACCCGCACCCGATAACCCTTATCCACCAAACCCTTTGCAAGCTTATCTCCCATCCCATACAAAACCTGCATCTCAAAACAGCGACGAGGAACATGCAAACTTTCAGCTATTGCGATCGCCCGGGCTTGCGACCTAACATTATGACTACCTATCGCAGCATATATATATTGATGATTCTCCAACAAAAGCTGCGTTATCGCCTCAAAATTAGCATCCGTCGCTGCTTTATCGTTATACACTGGCTGTTTCCAGTGCTTTTGTTGCGCTTTAATTGTTTCCTGGTCCCAATAAGCACCCTTTACCAAACGAATTGTAATCGGATAACCGCGCTCTTTCGCCCAATCAATCAACTTCCTAGCATCCGAATCGCTATCGCACAAATAAGCTTGTACCGTCATCCCGATATCGCTCCGGGTGCGAAACTCATCTTCGAGTAAAATTTTCTTAAGAATGCTGAAAGTTAAATCCTTATACGCATACTGTTCCATATCAAAATGGACAGATGCATTATTTTCTTTCGCAAGTCGTAATAAAGTGCGAATGCGCGAGCTTACCTTAGCTTCACTACCGACCGCATCCAACGGGTCAAACTGCGAATAAAACGCTGTCAACTTCACCGAAACTTGCACCTTCGGTATCGGTTGCCCATCGGCTTCGTCGATTAATGATACCGGACTCCAATTCTTAGCAGCCGCGTTTAACTCGCGGATTAACTCAACATACCGCTCCAAATACAACTGCGCTTCAGTTTCCGTAATTACAGCTTCACCTAGTAAATCTACGGTAAAAGCCATTTTCTGCTTGCGGAGATTCTCAATCGTCTTGAGAACCTGTTTAATATTTTCACCAGCGATATACTTATAGGCTAAGGTTTCCGTCGCTTTAGAAACCGTCGTTGCCGCAACTTGACCTGGCATCGAATCGGGATTAGCAAAGTTTAACATCCCCTTGAGTGCAGCAGGCAATTCCACCGACTCATCACCAAGGTACTCTTGGAGGTGTGCGGCAATTTCCGATTTATTATGTAGCGCAGGTAAGGTATCGATGAACCGAAATAACTGCACCCGTAAGTTAGGATTACTCATTGCCCAATCCAGCAGCTTATCATCCAAGCGCATCTGGTCGCGTAAATTTGCCAAAAATGAGCGATTTTCCTGGGTAGCTGCAAGAAGTTGTTTGGCTATCTCCTGGGTTTTGACTTCGTAAGTGCTTGTTTGTGCTTGTAATACCACTGGTGGCAAACTCCTTGTTCGAGGCTAGACTTTATTAATAAGCCTGTACTTCTATTTTGGCTTTTCGTTTCTCAGGAATCCACTTCCACGGTAGTAATGTTACAAAAACACAAATGATTCACATTGGTAGGTAGCGTAAAGCACCTTCTATATAGCGCAGTCCGACATCGTTAGCAGGTATCGTCTCAAGGAAAATTTACTCGTGGGATAGGGTATTAATAATATTAAAGGGTATCGTACTAACCAAAAGGATAATTATACTAATACCAATTCTTTGTGAAGCTGCATAGAATTTTACCCCACCCCTTAATCCCCTCCCCGCTTGCGGAGAGGGGAAAATCGGGTTCCCTCCCCGCAGGCGGGGAGGGTTAGGG
>CAXTCQ010000276.1:0-11346 GCA_964242965.1 uncultured Calothrix sp.
AAAGTCCCGCGTAGGGGCACGGCAGTGCCGTGCCCCTACAATATCGTGGGATAGCAAGAAAGCGTCATGTGAGGGGTGTTACCCTTGAATCGCGCTTCTGTATCCTTTAATAAGTCGGGGATCTATTAGTAATACAAAAAATTACCCCTCTACTACGTGGTAGAGGGGTTAAAGTAAGCACTTTTAACGCTTCACTTTGGTACTCAACACTTTAATAAGCGTCTTGCAACTCGTAGAAATCGGGTGAAATGTAATCTTTACGTAGCGGATACCCAACCCAATCTTCTGGCATTAAAATCCGTTTTAAGTTCGGGTGTCCTTCGTAAATAATCCCATACATGTCATAGGATTCGCGCTCTTGCCAATCTGCCGTTTTCCAAATCCAGTAAACCGAAGGAAGGCGAGGATTTTCACGAGGTAAGAAAACTTTTACACGTACCTCTTCGGCCCTATCCGCATTATCACTGACCTTAATCAAGTGATACATGCTTACTAAATCCTGTCCGGGACCCATGTCAATGCCGCACTGACACTGAAGATAGTTAAATCCGTAAGCATACAAAGCCGTCGAAATCGGCAATAAAAAATCTGCCTCGACTTTAACAATTTCGACACCCTGAACGTCAACTTCTAACGACTCATGAGCAAAGCCATTTTCATTCAGCCATTGGGAAACTTTACCCGCTTTGACTATAGCTTGCTCTTGGGCAGGTACTGGTTTTGATTCATTCGCCTCATCTGTCACGATCGGTTGCCTCCTTCTGTTGCTGTGATGTCAACAAAGCTGGTGGTACTGGCATACCCAAACCTTCAGTCAATTCCTTCGGTGGTGTATAGCGAGCTTCCGATTTAATATACTTACCAGTCAAAATTTCTGCAACTGGCTTCATGTTATGCGTCGTACTGTAGAAACGATGCGTTTGCTTAATACTTCCGCGCTCCTGCATCGAATCATTCGCAATTTTCTTCCGCAATTTAATAATTGCGTCCATAATTGCTTCCGGACGGGGAGGACAACCGGGCAAGTACACATCAACAGGAATTAATTTATCAATACCGCGCACGGCAGTGGGAGAATCAACGCTGAACATGCCGCCAGTAATTGTACAAGCACCCATTGCAATTACATACTTGGGTTCGGGCATTTGCTCGTAAAGACGCACCAACTGCGGTGCCATCTTCATGGTGATTGTACCTGCGGTAATAATTAAATCGGCTTGACGGGGACTCGAACGGGGAATTAATCCGTAGCGGTCAAAATCAAATCGAGAGCCAATCATGGCTGCGAATTCAATAAAGCAACAAGCCGTACCAAATAGCATTGGCCATAGGCTCGAAAGCCGTGCCCAATTATACAGGTCATCAACGGTAGTTAAGATGACATTTTCCGATAAATCCTGTGTAACTGTGGAACGCTGTATCGGGTTGAGAATACGCTCGTTCGCGGAACTCCCCGTTAAGTTAGCATCTAAGACCATTCCAAAGCTCCTTTACGCCATGCGTAAACTAGGGCAACTACAAGAATTGCAATAAAAATGAGCGCTTCAATAAAAGCCAACACGCCCAGACGGTGAAAAGCAACCGCCCAAGGATACAGAAATACTGTTTCTACGTCAAAGACGACAAAAACAAGCGCAAACATGTAGTAGCGAATGTTGAACTGAATCCAGGCTCCACCCATAGGTTCCATACCAGATTCATAAGTGGTACGTTTTTCCGGGCTGCGACCGACGGGACGCAAAAGCTTGGACGCTGAAAGAGCTAAGGCTGGAACTAGGCTACAGACTAAGAAGAAGCCTAGAAGGTACTCATAACCGCTAAGAACAAACACAATAAATATCTACCGCTTTAAATGGGAATAACTTCAACTACCTTACATTTACATACATTATATCCTTTTCGGTTTTTTGAATCCTACAAAAGAGGCTGGTAGGTAATTTGATTCGTTTTTGGTTGTGATAGAAAAGCCCCGCACTTATGTCATAATTTTTAACGTATATTTAAGATTCGCCACTCGTGAGGTTTCAGATGAGCGATCGCGATAACGAGCAAATTGTTGAGACAACCGACGAGACAGACGAAATTGAGGTAGTTGGGACTGAAGAGTTAGACCGTTACGAATGTCGTGCCTGCGGTTATGTCTACGAACCATTAAAAGGTGATGATAAACGCGAGATTAAGTCTGGAACTTCCTTTGATGAACTACCTGTTAATTGGCGCTGTCCGGTTTGTAGTGCTAAAAAGGTAGCGTTTGTCAGTATCGGTCCTGCGACTCAAGCATCGGGGTTCAAAGAAAATCTTTCTTATGGCTTCGGTGTAAATAAAATGACACCTACCCAAAAAAACCTTTTAATTTTTGGTGGCTTGGCAATTGGCTTTTTATTCTTTTTGAGTCTTTATGGCTTGCAGTAGAAGAGTTGGGAGTTAGGAGTTAGGAGTTGGGAGTTAGGAGTTGGGAATTAGGAGTTAGGAGTTGGGAGTTAGGAGTTGGGAGTTAGGAGTTAGGAGTTAGGAGTTGGGAGTTAGGAGTTAGGAGTTAAGAGTAAGGAATAAATAATGACCGCTGACCGCTGACTACTGTTGCCCGATTTAGATTAATTTACACAAAACTAAAAAATACTGATGCTTTCGATTGTGAAATTTTGGCGGCGTATATTTGCCTTATTGCTAGTTGTTATTGTTTGCGTTGGATGCAGCAACACCCCTTCCGTAGCTTACAACCCTTGGGAAGTAATTTCTGTTCCTACGGATGCAAAATTGCTCGATGTTGCTTTTACTAGTAATCCTCAACATGGTTTCTTGGTAGGTAGCAATTCGACGCTTCTGGAAACTAATGATGGTGGTAATAGTTGGAATGCTCTAGCGCTTCAATTCGATAACCAAAAGTACCGTTTTAACTCGGTCAGTTTCTCAAACAAAGAAGGTTGGATTGTTGGGGAACCATCATTAATGTTGCATTCTACCGATGAAGGCAAATCTTGGTTGCAAATTCCTTTGGATGAAAAGCTACCTGGTAGCCCAATTAATATTGTGGCTTTGGGTAAAAATGCGGCAGAAATGGTTACTAGCGTTGGAGCTATCTACCAAACCAATGATGCTGGAAAAAATTGGAAAGCTCAAGTTGCCGAAGCTGTTGGTTTTATTCGTAACTTAAAACGCTCGCCTGATGGTAAGTATGTAGCAGTTTCGGCAAAAGGTAATTTTTACTCGACTTGGGAACCCGGACAAAGCGCATGGGTTCCCCACAACCGCAACAGTTCGCGTCGTGTCGAAAATATGGGTTTTGCTAACTCAGGACAGCTATGGATGCTCGCACGCGGTGGCAGACTTCAATTTAGCGACCCAGAAAATAGTGATGAGTGGCTTGAAGGTCAGAATCCGGAAGTTTCCACAAGTTGGGGTTTACTCGATATGGCATACCGCACCCCCGATGAAATTTGGGTTGGTGGTGGTAGCGGTAACATGTTGCGAAGTCCCGATGGTGGTAAAACTTGGGAAAAAGACCGTGATGTTGAATCCGTTCCGGCTAACTTTTTCAAAATTGTCTTTTTCTCTCCAGAACAAGGTTTTGCACTCAGCGATCGCGGTGGTGTTGTACTTAAGTATCAACCTGGTATCGCGTCTGTTGCAAAACCAGCAAGTGCTTAATATTTATTAATAGTTTGTTTGTAGTTGCGTTTGAGCATATATAGCGCTAAAGCGCAACTACGGACGCACTACTTAAAGTTTTGTGAGAAACAAGTTACAAGTTGTAACTCTTTCTTAACTTTGTAGGATAATAAATTCATCTGGCTAGCATTTGTCAGCATTATGCGCTGAAAATTAAAAGCTACAAGTCCACAACGCTACTAATAAGGTAAAAAAGTAAATGTCAGGTACTACTGGAGAGCGTCCGTTTTCGGACATTATTACCAGCGTTCGTTACTGGGTAATCCACAGCATCACCATTCCGGCATTATTTATCGCAGGTTGGTTATTTGTGAGTACAGGTCTAGCGTATGATGTTTTTGGTACACCTCGTCCCGACTCATACTTTACTCAAACACGGCAAGAAGTGCCAATTGTAAACAACCGTTTTCAAGCAAAGCAACAAGTAGAAAAATATATCGCTAAGTAGTTTCGGAATATGACTAGCAGTAATAACATCAACCAACCAATTCAGTATCCAATTTTTACGGTTCGCTGGATAGCGGTTCATACCCTGGCAGTACCCACTGTTTTCTTTTTGGGTGCGATCGCATCAATGCAATTTATTCAACGTTAGGAAAAAATTATGGATAGAATCCCTAATCCGAATAAGCAACCGGTTGAACTAAACCGGACTTCACTATACCTTGGACTGTTGCTCGTTTTTGTTCTGGGAATCTTATTTTCCAGTTATTTCTTCAACTAATGTCATTAGTTGTTTGTGATTAGACATTTGTTCAGTGTTATTTGTCATTTGTAATAACCACTGACCATTAACAACTGACCGCTGACCGCTGACCACTGACCAAACAGTAGATTTTGTTGTAAAGGGAGGAAAATAAATGTCTGGAGGCGGAAGAATTCCCCTGTGGATTGTAGCTACAGTCGCAGGATTGGGTGTAATTACTGTTGTAGGTATTTTCTTTTATGGAGCCTACGCTGGAATCGGTTCTTCGATGTAATTCTATCTGAACCGAATACTGCAATCGCTAATTGCTAATCGCTGATTGTAAAAAATGAGCGATTAGCAATTAGCCCGGTAATAATTGTAAATAATTGCTTGCTGGTTATTGTTAATTAAGAATTGTTTAAAATCAGCATTTAAAAACCGCCTATCTGATACCAGGTAGGCGGTATTAATTTTAGGTCAGTAGTCAGTAGTTGGTAATCAGTAGTCAGTAATCAGGGGTCAAACCATAAATGGCGAAGGGCTAACAACGGCTAATGACTA
Source organism: uncultured Calothrix sp. (assembly GCA_964242965.1). Taxonomy (GTDB): domain Bacteria; phylum Cyanobacteriota; class Cyanobacteriia; order Cyanobacteriales; family Nostocaceae; genus JANNFJ01. The sequence goes on from CAXTCQ010000276.1 coordinate 4,919, forward strand.
ATTATTAATCGTTGCTAATCGCTTCATTGATATCTTCGTTTTCTGCGAACAACAACATAAACGCAAACGTTAAAGCAGGAAAAACAAGACAAGTAAGAGGAACTAGGATAGAAGGCACGAATGAAGCAGCCATAGTAAATATTCCTTTTAAACAAACTAGAAATCAAAACGAGCTTACTGCAAATTCAGAACCCTTTTTTCAAATTCTAAAGATTTTTAACATTTTTTAGGACTCCCTACTCCCTGCTCCCTACTTCCTACTCCCTTACTCCCTCTTAAATACCTAACAATTCGTCATACTGTAACGTTGGCAAGTCGGGGGGGATGACAGTGCGCTGGATGCTGACTTTGTGACTTTCCTGCTGTGTTGCCATATCGAATGCGATCGCTTCAATGCGAATTTCTAAACAGCCAAAGGGAATATTCAGTTCTGCGTAAGCTTCTGTTCCCTTGCTGCTTGTGCTGGGTAATAATGTCAGTAAATGCGGTCCTTCGAGTAACCACCGGGTTTGACAATCCTCAACCCATATTTTTATCGCCAAGTGCTTAAGCTCTTGACGACTCCCTTCTGAATATGGCATTTCGGATAACAATACTCTGACTCGAATTGTTCTGCCCGAAATTAGGTCACTTGTCGGTAAAATGAGTTTAGGAATTGGTAGCGGTTCAATATTGGACGCAAGTACTGGTAAGGAATTTAATAAGTTATTGATAACTTTCGGTGCTTCTGCTTCTGAAGGACTAACGGTCGGAGCATCGTCACTAATATAGTCAAACGTATCGTCAATCACAATCTCCTGTGCTAACCAAGCTGGAGGTGTTTTGAGATTGGGAGTGTTTGGAAGTTGCAACGATTCCTGAATCGGAGGTTCACGAACGGGTTCTGAATCTTGAACTACTGCAACGGTATCGATGGGTAAATCGGTATTATGACTCGAAGTTCTATCAGCTTCCACGTTAACAGTGTTAGGTATATCTAAAACAGTGTTAGGTATATCTAAACTTGAATATTGCAAGTTGATAGTTTCAGATAACGAGTAACCTTGACTTTGTATCCATTTTTGGATAAGTGGAGATATCTGAGGACGATTTACCCCGATAAATTGCGAGCGAGGTGGGAGGGTTTGTTGTGGTAACGAGCTATCTGAAGTTGCATCATCCGGGTTCAACATAGCAATGTCGGTTTCCGGAACTACTTCGTTGTCGGGTGTAGCATTCTCACTGAGTATTTCTGTATGGGAATGCATGTTATCCGCAACTAGTTCGTCGGATGTTTCAGTTGGTAAATGTGTCTCAACATTTATAAGCGTTTCCGATATATCGGTTGATGATTCCAAACCTTCTAAATCATCGACGACAGTACTATTAGGAATTTCTTCCTCAATCAGAGGTGCTGGTCGTTTTTTTAAGAACGGTAAAGTCGCGGTAGCAAATGCATTTACTTGGTCTTGATTTTGCGAAAAAGGTAATTGAGGGTGTCGCGTATTGGTTCGTTTGTATTTTCGCGGTTCGACTTGTGGGGGTAGAACTTGTTTTTTCGATGGTTGTAATTGCGACTGAGCGGTTTTCGCTGTTTTGACCAAGTTAAAAAGTTCTAAATCGATCGCTACTGCTACTGCTTCTGGTTCTTTAGTCGATGCAGCAAGGGGATCGAGCATGTCCGGTTCGCTGGGTTTGGCAGTAGCGCTTGCAGCTAATAATTCGGTAACATCAGCTGTGACAATGAACGATTGGGTTGCTAATAATACTGGGTCTTCGACACCACCGAGCGAACCATACAAACTAATATCTGCTAAAAGTAGCTTTGATTGGGAATGTGCTGGAATATCAACGCTAAATTCAAACCCAAATGGTAGTAACTTCTCGCTTAAGGACTGCTGTGCTTGGACTATAACTTCTAACCCTTGAGGTTCTAGCAATTCAATTCGCAATTCACCTTTGAGTATGCTTTCAAACTCGGATGCATCATTGTTCAAATCTTGTATTAATTGCGCTCGTCCATAGATGGTTAAAGGTCTTCCCCAACGCGCAACATAAGCTTGTTCGTCGAGAGTGAGCAACAATGGTAGTGGTACATTATCTATTTGCGATTGATTTACGAGTTCTCCAAGTAGCGGTTCCGACGCTGGTAGTGCCAACTCGATTAGGTTGTGCAAAATTTGTTCGGCTGTTTCTCCTTTTACCCATACCGGGTTTGCTAGCTGGTTAATGATTGCTTCTTCGCGCTCGTTTTGGCGAATTTCTTCGGTGATATTATTTATAGTCAGGTTTACTAGCTCATCAATTGCGGCATCAGCAATACCATTGTTGTGGTTACTCGCAACGAGTGCTGTATAATTAGCGACTACAGGTGTAATTGAAATTGGTTCGTTTAACTCTATTTGGGCTTCGGTCGAGCTTACAGGTGGCAATTCGGCGTAGTCGGTGTTTGGTTTTACACTAACCCCGTTCAATATCGAAATTTCTTCGATTTCTGCACCCGCTAACGGTTGTAATTCTCCTAATTGGCGAATAGTGAAGTTTTCTTTAGTATTTTCGACAACGGTCGCGTTAGGGGTTGCCTCCAGTTCGCTAATGTTAACTTCCCCCTCTGGGTCGGCAATTGGTATATGCGTATCGCTATCAATAACGATACGTTCAATTATTTGTTCTTGATATGGATAAGTTTGAGCAACAGTAACGTTGCTGGCAGTTGGTGATAATCTACTTTCAACAGTAGGTGCGAAGCTATGACTAGCCTCAGTATTTTCACTATCTAAATTTTTACTGTCAGTTAAGAGCGCAATCTTAGCAAAGTTCGGGGGAATAGGAGGAACGGGCAAATTGGAAGTAGTGGCAATTTGGGGGTCGGATGAAGTCGGAGTTTGACTTATATAAGTATCAGAAACATCATCCGACGAGACTGCGGTAAAAATCGAAGACATCGAACTAACGGACTGTACTTCGTCTCCCCCCATATCATCATTTACAGGTGTGGGTGGCATCGCATTGGCATTAGGTAACACTTGCAGCCTTATAGTTTGCTGCCACGGTAGACCAAGCATATCTGACATTAAGTCACCCGAACACCGCACTTCCCATAAACCTTTCTCGAAGTAGGTAAAGGGAATCACCGCCATTAAACCTTCAGCATTCGTGCGACGCGATCGCTTGTGAATTCGCCGTCGAGGTGGTGTTTCTTCAGATGATGAGTGAGTTACGCGCACTTCCACATCAGTATTAGTACGGTGCGAGCGAGCAACAACTCGATACCGTCCTTCCAGAATTTCTACATCAGGCGATTCTAGGGATTGCCAAGCGCGATCGCCCTGTTTTTGGATCAGAAATTGCCATTGTTCCATCGTCGTGATGTCAAAACCGTTTTGCCTTGCTTGTCAGTTTACCTCAGCAAACCGTAATTACATCAATAATTATGTTGTTTTTATTTAAACATGACTACATTTATGCTTCAGTATGGCAAGGGGTTGCAAAAAAGCCTTTAAATTGGGTATTTCGGGCTAATTGGAATTTATTAACAGGAATTTATTTAAAATCAACGGTTTGCTTAATTACTCTCTTTAATTTTGGGCATTGTATCCAATTACCTTGACTTTCTCTGACACTAATGCTGAGTATTACTAAAGAAAGCTTAGTTGGACAAACGGGCTTCTAGTGGTCTATGTCATTAATTCTGAGGGGTTGCTAGATCCCCGACTTCTTAGAGGATGCCATTGGCAAATAGAGGGTCAGACCCCTCGCTTGTCGGAAAACCCGCCCCAGGCTTTAAGCAGTCAGTGCTAATCGGAACAAAGCCGTGGCTTTAAGCAGGCTGAGTCTCAAGGGGACACGCACTCGCGTTCGTTTCGATTAGCCCTACCATTCTATGGTAGGGCGGTCTAACAGGGCATTCGAGAAGGTTATATGCTCCTTTGCCAAAAAAAATCGGGCAGAGACGCTCTCAACAGTTTCCTACCCTACTTTGGTTTTGATTTAATTGATGAATACTAATGTAAATTTGATGCCGCAACGAACGACCAAGCATTAAGTTGGGTAACGATTGCGATAATAAGCCAAGATTTGCTCAACTTGTTGCTGGCTTGTTGCGCTTAAGTCGGATGCGTTGAGAATCCGCAAACCACCAACTTGGCTTTGATTGTAATCAAACTGCTGGGATGATTGAGGAATTAGCGAGACTTCTACACCTTCGACTTGACGTAAATGAGCTGCAATCTCACGATATACAGCTAAATGTAGCCCAGCAAATTCAATTTCACCTGTCAGCATTTTTATGAAGCTCCAGTTGGGACATTAGTTGGTGGTGGTGGAGGAACTGCTCCAGAAGAAACTGTTGTTGGTACAACCGCTCCCTCTCCTACCATTCTCGCAACTTCAATGCCAAATTGTTCAAAAATTACCGTCGGGTCGGAGCCTTCATTCATTTCAATCCGTTTTACTAACAGTCCATTCGAGAGGCGATCGCCTGCTTGGACGTAGCGACTTGTTGGCTCGTTCGGGACTCTAATAATTGCTTGAGGGTCTGTACCAATCATCACCACACCCGTGACTGCAACCGCTCGAGCTATCTCAGGCTGAGGTGTCGGTGGTAGTACCGATACGAGCGTTGGGTTGGGTACAACTTGCGGCATGACTCTTGGTAAAACAGGAGTAAAACCGCGACCCGGCATCGGTCTTGGTAGTTTGGCAATAGCGATAGTACCCTTCGGATACCGCTTCGCCGCTTCGCCAGTTTTGGGAATTTTACTTTTTGTGCGTACAAATGGTACTCGAACGCTGCTGGAAATGACTGCACTCCGAATTCGCGGTCTTACACTTGCCGTTGTCGCTCGCTGAAGCGGTGGTAAGTTGGGGACTGGTCGGCGGGGAACGCGAACATAAGTACTTGTAGTATTTGTTGGTACTACCGGGAACGAAGGAGCAATAATTTGTGCAAATGGGTCTGTCCGACCTTTGCTAACATCACCTGCTCGTTGCGTCGCATCCGTCGATTGAATCAAATTCGGAGTTGCAGAGACAACGACACCAGCAGTCTGGGGTTTGCCTGGAACAACTGGATTATTGAATGATTGAGAAGCTGCTTTAGGTGCGCTACTTGGCACGGGGCTAACAGTTGGAGTACTAGTCGGAGTACTAGCTTGCTCTCCAGATGAACACCCTGCCACCAAAACCACAATGGCTGCAACTGCAATGCTTGAATATCTGCCCATTAGTGTCAAAAGCCATTAGAAAATTTGCTTATCGAAATCTACCTTTAGAAGGATTGTATAAAAGGCGAAATCTCCCCACTGTTATAACCTAACTTTTCATAATTCAAGCGTTGCTAATGGCACTGTAGCCCTTAGTAATACTGCGGTTGAACCACCCTTGACGATTATTCTGGTACGGTCATCAAACTTTTCATGACATCAAGCCCTTTTTTAACCTGGCGAGAAACTGTGACAACGCTAATACCTAAACGTTCTGCTACTTGCTTTTGGGTCAAATCGTGTAAAAATACAAATTCTAAAACTTCGCGGGTACGTTGCTCTAACTGAAGTAGCGCTTGTTGGAGTCGGATTTGGTCTTCTTGGGCGAGTTGAAAACTACGATAACGCGAATCTGGGACTAATTCTCCCAAGCTAGCTGCCCCTTCTTCTCCATCTTGGATTGGTACATCTAAACTCAAAGGGGCACGGTTCATCCATGCTAGTTTGATTTCCTGCCATTCTTCGACTCTTATTTTCAGCGCCGTAGCTAATTCTGAATCTGTTGGTTGACGGTTATATTGTTCGCGCAACGACCGCGAAACTCCGATTGCTTGTTGCTGAATTGTCAACCAGCGACGCGGAATTCTCACTGTTACACCTTTATCGCGCAGGTAATGTTGAATTTCGCCACGAATGTAAGGGATTGCAAAAGAACTGAATGCATGACCCCGAGAAATTTCAAATTTTTCAATTCCTCGAATTAATCCCAAACAGCCGACTTGGAGCAAATCGTCATAGCTTTCATGACATTGGTTAATCCAGTAGTGAGCTTCTTTTCTCACTAGTCCAAAGTTAAGTTGCACTAGTTGATTGCGAATCGAAGCCGAACGGTTATGTTGATACTCGCGTAACAACTGCCAAATTTCATGCTTGAGTTCGTTTGTGGCTGTGGCTGTGGCTGTAGTCGGCATGGCACCCTATTGATTTTTATCAAACAAACATCAAAAAAATTTGCACTCCAATTAAGCCGCAAATACCAATAATTTTGGTAAGTCGAGCTAGCCTAATTAGCGATTAAGATATGTGATTTGAGTAGACTTTAGCTTTACTAGTAAAGCTCTCTGCTACATAGAGCCAAGATATAAAATTTGTTACTATATTAGGAACCGGGATAGTACTTAATTTGTATTCTCAGTGCTGCTAACAGCCAGTCAATATAAACCGATATTAATTAGAGAATACTTA
>CAXTCQ010000277.1:0-11334 GCA_964242965.1 uncultured Calothrix sp.
CTCCCTACTCCCTACTCCCTACTCCCTACTCCCTACTCCCTACTCCCTACTCCCTTCCCCTCATGAAACTCGAATCTTTACTCAAACTTAATCGGACAATTCGCGTTATTGGCTTTGATGATGCTCCTTTTATTCGTGGTGCTGGTGTTCATGTACCGATAGCGGGAATCGTTTGTGCTGGGACGCGGTTTGAGGGAATGGTGTGGGGAGAAATCGAGCAAGATGGCTTTGATGCGACGGATGCGATTTGTAAATTATTGATTGGTGGCAAGTTTTTGCCGCAACTCCACTTGCTGCTACTCGATGGTATTGGTTTTGGTGGCTTGAATATCGTAAATTTGCCCGAACTTGCTATGCGTTTACAAATTCCTTGCGTAGCTGTCATGCGTCGTCAACCCGATTTAGCCGCAATGGCTGAACCGATTAAGCGTTTACCAAATAGCGATCGCCGAATGGAATTATTAAAGTTAGCAGGTACAATTCACGAACATCAGCCCTTTGTTTTTCAAGTTTGTGGCGAAAATCCTGATGTAGTAGTATCCGCACTCCAACGCTTAACTGACTGCGGCAAGGTTCCTGAAGCTTTGCGATTAGCGCATTTAATTTCTGCTGCTGTTATCAAAGGTGAAAGCGGTAGTTCGGCATGAAGTAATATTTTGTAGGGTGCGTTAGCGAAGCGCGTAACGCACCGAAAATTTTTTCTGGTTACGTTCCTAAAGCACCCGACATGCTACGTGCTAGGATAAACAATTATTAATTTGATTTGTATCAGTCATTCGCAACTGAACAAATTACCATGATATGTGATGAGTATTTATTAGTACTAGAGTGAACTAGTTGTAGCCCTGCTTCTTCTATTTCTTGTAGAAGTCGAGGTATCTCAAATTTATGATGCCTCCAAATGGTAATCTCTTCACCTTTGGATATTTCAACATTCTTATCTATTTCCAGAAAACTGAAATTTATCGTATAATTATGGCTAAATTTGATCTTGGCAACTACACTATCTGTTTCTAAATCGTACTTTCTGATTAATTCGCAATCTTCATTAATCCCAATGTTTGCTTGAATCCATCTATATATTTGCCGTGCATGATAATTGCAACCTCCTCTAGCTTCTCCATTCCATTGAGAATTAGAACCTATTTCGTTAGTAAACACTAACAAATCATTTTTATCCATGCTATCTCGAAAGTTTTTAAATGCTGCCTTTCGATTGTGATGGTTGCCAATTGTTACGCCTAAGTGCAAAATTATATTTGCTGTATCGCTATCAAGATTATCTTGGTTTTTTAGTAAATGTTTGGGAATAGAATAATTTTCGATGTCGATGGTACTGTTGGTAAATTTAAGGTGCGGGAACCACTTTTTTATATTGGTTTGAGATAGATTTAGTAATTCTTGACTTATATCTAAGGCAACATATTTATTGAGTTTGCCTAATTTATCAAGTTTACGAATAAATTCTCTAACAGGATAGGAATTTCCCGCTCCTACATCGATTATATTGACTTTTTTACAATTTTGTGAGTCGCCTTTAATATATTGAAAATTATCTTTTAGAAGGTTAATTTCAATATTTGAGGTTCGATACCATGTGGGGATAATGTATTTTAGATAAAAGTCATTCCAAATTTTAGCACCTCTACCTTTGTAAGAATACTTTAAAGGTATTTCTCGTCGGACTTCTAATGCATGAATTATCCCGAAAATTTCTTCTCCGGAAAAAACAGAGTAAAATTCAGAACTTGGCTTTGCTGTGCGACTGGTAGAAGTTGAAGAACGCGAATCAGTGTTAAATTGAGCCATTATTCTGGTTATGACAGTTTTCTTAGATATTTATTTGCGTAATTTGTCATATTTTAGAACGTAGCCCGTACCAATAAAATATTTTTTCTTTGAATTACTCGTGGGAAACAAGATCCTCGACAAATGAATGCGAAGTCAGGGATCTGGTTCTTTAACTTCTCGATAAAATTTAATGTATACAAATAAATATAAAATTAACGTAAAGTATGTTAGTTGAAAACTGATATTTTTTTATACAGCTTTAAACCTATGCAAATTCCCAAAATAGTCACTAAACGCCTGATTATGCGAGGATTTCAGGAAGAAGACTTGGATGCCTATGCCGAAATGTGTGGTGACGCGGAAGTTATGCGTTACGTAGGTACAGGGCAAACTTTGTCACGTTCTGAATCGTGGCGAAGTATGGCGATGATGTTAGGACATTGGCAATTACGCGGTTACGGGATGTGGGCAGTTGAAGAACGTCGAAGTGGTGAAATGCTTGGTAGGGTTGGTTGTTGGCAACCGGAAGGTTGGATAGGTTTGGAAATTGGCTGGACGATACGACGTGTATTTTGGGGACAGGGGTTTGCAACTGAAGCGGGAAAAGTAGCGATGGAGTATGCATTTCAAGAGTTGCAGCAAACCCATGTAATTAGTTTGATTCGTCCTGAAAATATAGCATCGCGTCGGGTTGCTGAAAAATTGGGCGAAAAGTTGGAAGGAACAGGGGAACTTTTCGGTAGCGAGGCAGTAATTTATGGAATTAGTCGGGAGGAGTGGGAAATAAAATCTAATGGTTCATGTCAAAAGTTCTAAGGGGATCTGGTCTTCTCGAAAAGGTCAAAATTAATGACATAAACTACTAGTGGTCTATGTCACAGACCGCTAAATAGATACTTTAGATTTATCTTTATAATATGTTTGATGTGCAGTATAGCGATCGCTTGTTTGGACGTAATGTAATTGTAGGGGCACAGCAATGCTGTGCCCCTACGCCCCATTGAATCAGTTATATATTGTTAACCGCTATATTTTCAAACATTTGAAAATCATTTTTATATAATTGAAACATTTTCAAATAATTTTCAACTCCTCCTCGCTTCTCGGAGGAGGAGTTGAAATTACCCTTTCTTAACTACCGTTTTGCGAACAATCTCTTCTTTGTCTACTACTAACTTTTCTAAAATTAAAGCAGGTGTATTGGGATTGCCTGCGACACAGCGTCTTACCTCTACATCCTGATGATTGGCTAGTTGTTCGAGTAAATGACTGGGTGCATTGAAATTTTGCGCTACACCTAAAGGTAGTAACCAATAATTATTATCTGGATGCTGAATCGAGCAGATTTTTTCTAATATTTCGACGGGAGTATTTGGATTTACTGCAACTGCACGCAGGACTATTGATTCATGGCTCGATAATGCTTCGCTTGCGGCTAAAGTAATCAAAATAATACCAATTTGGCGCAAAATACTTACAGGTGTTTGAGCATTTTCTGCTAGTTGCCGTAATGTTTCAGTAGAGCTATCTTCTGCTAATTGTTCGAGAAGATTTACTGGGGTACTAGGATTTCCTGCAACCTGGGCGCGGACATCATCAGATTTATCTGCTGCTAATTGTTCTAAAATATCAACAGGTGTATTCGGATTTGTAGCTAAATAAAATCGGATTTGTTCTTCAGTATTTTTACCTAATTTTGCTAATGCAGTTTTTGAAGTATTGCTATTTTTCGCAACGGCGCGACGAACATAAAAATCTTCGTGGTTGGCTAATTCGGACAGTATATCAGCATCGGTATCTAGATTATTTGCAATGATGCGACTGGCAATTTTATCCGAAGTAGATGCAATTACACTCGAAAAATCCTTGGGTGTTGCAGTTGTGTTCATATGCAAGAAACAATAATGAGGCTCTTGTTATAGAGTTCCCGCAAATTCTGCAAAAATAACTTTGTATTTCAATAAAGTCGAAAAAATTACTTTTTTTAGTTTGTAATCGACTCTAATATACTCGCTAACTGATATTTGTGCTTTACAATACAGTTGAGTTAAGCGTTTTCCCGTAATCGACCCCCCTGATCCCCCGATAAGTTGGCGGACTTTAAGAAAATTATTGCCCCCCAATTTATCGAGGGGTTGGGGGGATCTCATTCTTAACTGAACCGTATTGTTGTGCTTTCTCCAAATTTCGCGCTGTCACAATCACCTCAAAACTTTTTGCTAATAAACCTTTACAGATAGCAAAGCCAATTCTGTTGTTGCCTTCGTGTAACGAGTGCAAATTTTTTCTGAAATTGTGCAGTCATGTTAAACCTGGTATACAAAGTCTAAACGAGTCTTGAGGGCGCTAAAGCGCTACTACGAGCAAACCAAAAATTTATACATAAATTGTTATATTTACTGAAGTAAAAGTATAAAAAAAGCATGTATATTTAGTAGCAAGTCAAAAATAAGTGCAAGGAGACGGGAGCATCTACTCCTAAATATGAATCGAGTTTTATCTCCATCAAGGCATGAAGTCCGTGCAGCATTTCAGAATATCTGGGGTTATGAAGATTTCCGTTCGCCTCAGGGAGAAATAATTCGTTGTTTACTCGCTCGAAATGATGCGCTGATTGTAATGCCCACTGGGGGCGGAAAGTCGATTTGTTTTCAGCTGCCAGCGTTGCTTCAAAATGGGTTGACGCTGGTGGTTTCCCCATTAGTCGCGTTGATGGAAAATCAAGTTCAGGAATTGCGCGAAAAACAATTGCCTGCGGCTTTATTGCACAGCGAATTACCGTCAATACAGCGACGACAAACGCTGCAAGCTTTGGAAAGACAGAAATTACGCTTGCTGTATGTATCGCCGGAAACATTACTTAGTCCTCCAGTCTGGCAAAAACTGTGTAAACCAGAACTAGAAATTACCGCATTAATACTGGACGAAGCACATTGTTTGGTGCAATGGGGGGATACGTTTCGACCTGCTTATCGAAGGTTGGGGGCAGTACGACCAGCTTTGCTCAAAACGAAACCAGCGGGAACTCAAATTAGTGTAGCTGCATTTACCGCTACTGCTGACCCCCTAGCCCAAAAAATAATTCGAGAAGTTTTAGGATTGCAGCAACCAGAGATTTTTAAACTCAATCCATATCGTTCTAATCTCAATCCTAGGATCCTCATAGTTTGGACATCAAGAGGCAGAAAGCAACAATTATTAAAGTTTATTCAAGATAGACCAAACCAAGCGGGATTAGTTTATGTGCGATCGCGTCGTGATAGCGAGGAGTTAGCAGCGTGGTTTGAAGAACTGGGCTACAATGCAGCAGCTTACCATGCCGGATTGGGTGCAGAGGAACGCCGCACCATCGAAACAAGCTGGATAACTGGAAAAATTCCCTTTGTAATTTGTACATCCGCGTTTGGGATGGGGATAAATAAGCCAGATGTCCGCTGGGTAACACATTTCCACGCACCGTTATTATTGTCGGAGTACGTTCAAGAAATTGGACGTGCGGGAAGGGATGGAAAACCTGCCGATGTGCTGACATTAGTAAGCGAACCGACGGGATGCTTAGACCCAGAAGACAAGCAAAGACAGCGATTTTTTGCAAACAAAATGCGCGAACAGCAGCAAACCGCGCAGCAACTTGCGAAAAAGCTACCGCGACAAGGTGAAATTAATGATGTTATTGAAAAATTTCCCAATAGTGCTGTTGCGCTTTCGCTACTTCACAGCAACAATCAATTAAAATGGCTCGACCCATTTAATTACAGAATCATACAAAGCGTGCAAAATCAAGCAAGTATGCAGCTAAATGCGACAAAGCACATGCATCAATATTTGTATGTAAAGCAATGTCGGTGGCAGTTTTTATTACAAGCGTTTGGTTTTGGTAAAGAAGTCGAGAATTGGCGTTGCGGACATTGCGATAATTGCCGGTAGGGGCGGGGTCTCCCCGCCCTCTTCTCTTCGACAATCCATATGCAAAAATTATTAATTGAATTGGTAAAATAAATATAGGACTTACGCCCGAATCACGCAGTTATATACCTTATTAGACGCAGAAAACGCAGAGTTAAGAGGGTATGTTTCGGTTTTTGCGTCAATCCTAAAATAGAAAGTTGAGTAGTTACACCCCATATGCAAATCGCACTTAAGCAAACTGAAATTTAATATTTATTGGCTTTTAAACTAGCGCAGACTCATATCTACAAAGGCAACATAGGGACAATTATCATAAGTTTCTACACAACTTGCTTTTATGCCAACGCTGCGAGCATTTTGAACATTAACGTTCAAAACTTGTTTTGCTGCTGTTTTCAAAGTTTTTGCAGCTACTAATTTGTTGTCAACACTTACTTCAAATAGTATTTTATCGCCTTGACGAGCATAACCATGTTTACCATTTATGCCAACAACTAAATTTAATTGTTGAAACTTAGAGTTAAGAGCGCATGATACGCCAGCAGGCTTACTTGTGGAAATATAAGAATAAGGATTGCCATTTTCGCTAGACAAATAAGCGATTTCCGGCAAAACTTCCCCTCCTATAGCAATATTTTGCGGTTCGCGCTGCTTGACTAAAGATTTTTCAACCCCTGGAGTAGAACTAAGACATTCGCTATCCAAAAGAGAAACGGCAGTCCCAGATGGCGGAGGAGTAGGAGTTTCGGCAATGATGGGAGTGGGTGAAGCAGTTGGGGATTCGGCAATGATGGGAGTGGGTGAAGCAGAAGGCGTTTCAGCAACCGTAGGAGTAGGTAACGCAGTAGAATTGTTTCCACCAATTAGATTATACTGTTTGAGAATTACCGCAGTAATTACCGATGCACCGATTGCAGTAGTAATTACCAACCCGGTAATCAAAGAAATAAAAACCATTGGATTTTTCCTTGGTTTATTATCATTTCCCCCTTCAGGTTTTTGAGTATGATTTGGCGAATTCCTTGAATCTTTCGGACTCATTTCTTTGACTCCTTTAACTAATTAAGATTGCAGTTTACAAGTTTCGAGGCGCGAGAATAAAAAAAACCGAGTCCAGCACGCGAACCAACCAGAGGGTTGGGAAAAGTCGTGAAGCAAACACAAGGGAACAGCACCCTCCGAAGTTACAGCGCCCCAAAATGACTCCAATCTTACCGGTGCTATCCCCACTAACCGCGCTGGGAGATGACCTTGGGGGGCATTCAGGGAGAAAGTCATGTTTGAATATCCCACTGAGTCATAGTCATATGGCAGCCAGTTGCTTTTCACGCGCCAACCAACGCGATCGCCCAAAAGATTCTCTGTTGCTTTATCCACTTTGCCGCTAACTTCTTGCCATATGCGCTGCTGCACGCTAAAGCCGAAATGCCCATTGCTGTACTTTACCCAGAGAGCGTCAATTGTGCGTAAGTCTTGGCAGGGAAAGTTTTCCATGTCTTTATTTCTCAACCAGCCTTCTTGTTCTCGTTCGGCTATTTTGAGTATGAGATCCGCAGTTTCGCGGTCGGCTTGTTTCCATTTCCCCGCTGCCAATAGATCCCGCAACCGCGTGTAGTCTACTCCCGGATTATCAGTCTTTAATAAATCAACTGGCATTGAGTGCCAAATTTTTTTTAGAGCTTCTATAGATATAGCTAGCCCCAATGTATCGTCTATTCGTTGAGCAACTACGCCCAAAACATAGCCACTTTCTCGTAAGACTACAGGCGAACCACTGTTACCAGGCTTTAGCTTTTGTTCGCTATTGTCATCAACTAACAAATCCCAGGCATTAGTGCGATCGCCTTGTATACTTTCTATGATTTGCGTCCCACCTAATTTGCCTTTAATAATTGCTAGCTTTCGCGTCTTTGTTCCATCAGTGTAAAAACCAGCTGTGGAAAATTGGCTTTCCTTTTTGCCAACTATACCCAGCCGTAGTGGTGGTAATTTGGTCAACTTGTCTTTAACTGCTAACACAGCTAAGTCGCAACCGTAGCGATTACCCTCAACCTCAACTGTTGCAGGGTAACCACCAACTTTTACCTTATCTGACCCTCCGACATCGTTTACCACATGGGCACAAGTCAACAAATAGGTCGTGTTTTTATCTTGATGGATAACAAAACCTGTGCCAAAGTCTGTATCCCGTTCTGAATCGCTGCTGGTTATTGAAATTACAGAGTCCCAAAAATCCGCATTCATTTAACTTAAGCCTTGGGTTTAAGTACCAATTTGACCTTTAGATTGGAAGCAGCTTTAGCTTTAGTGACGTAAATATTACCCTCTCCCTCAAAACTGAAGCCGATTTCAATCTCAGCTTCCTCAATGTGCATCTCTTGATTAAGTTCCTGCCAAGCAGCCATAATCGGACGACAGGTCTTTACCAAAATCGGTTTAATTTTGTCAAAAGTTGTACTAACTCGATCGGCAGCACTACCTGCAATCTGTTTCGCTTGGTCTTCTGGCACTTCTACCTCTATCAAAGTGCCATCCTCTAGTTTGATTAGTTTAGTGGCCAACAGTATTTTCTCCTATATAGATTTTTAAGCTGTTGTATTTATACAATAGATACAAGGTGTTTTCCAGGAAATTTTTAAATTTTAGCGAGTTCCGCAAGTATAAAATTTAGGTTAGAGTTTAAGTAAAATATCTGTCCGCCGATTGGCTAATCTAGATAGTCATAGTCATAATAATCACAAAACTCAACCCTAAAAGTATAGGTAAGCCACATGAGTCAAGATAACTCGCAAAACGTCCAACAATTTCCCCCGTTTGCTGACAAAAATGAAGAAACGCCAGATATTGGGGGTGGCTTACCTGTCATTGAATATTGGGCAGAGCATACAATCTCACCCGAAGGACCGAAACTTTGGAAAACTTTACTTCACCACAGTGCTTGTCTATCTTGCTCTTGGGGAACGGGAGGACAAAAAGGCGGCTTTACCAACGAGGAAGGGGAAAAGCTTCAGCGTTGTATGAAAAGCGTTGAGGCAATTTCGGCAGAAATTAAACCGGGTATAAAGCAGCAAATTTTTGAGCAACGCAGCATTACCGAGCTGCAAAAACTCACCTCAATGGAAGCAGACAGGCTGGGAAGGTTGAGTTTTCCGATGATTTTGCGAGTGGGTAAATCTCACTACGAACGCATTTCTTGGTCAGAAATTTATCAAATAGTTGAAGATGGTTTCCGTAAAACCCCGGAGAGAGTAGCTTCTTACAGTTCGGGTCGGTCTTCAAACGAAGCGGCGTTTTTGCTGCAATTGATGATGCGATCGCTCGGCTCGAATAATTTAGCTGACTGTTCGGATCTGTGTCACGCTCCTTCGACTTACGGACTTCAGCAGATGTTTGGTACCAAAACGTCGATTGTGAGTTTGGAGAGCTTGAAAGAAGCGGATTGCGTTGTGTTGGCAGGGGCAAATTCTGCTTACAACCACCCACGCTTGATGAATGAGTTGATTAAATTGCGCGATCGCGGTGGAAAGGTGATTGTCATCAATCCCATCATGGAAATTGGATTAGTTAAATTCGGTTCTCCTGCTTTCCCAATTAAATCTCTAGTACCGGGTTCTGATATTTCTTCGCTGTATCTCCAACCAATTCCCGGTAGCGATTCGGTATTATTTACTGGAATTCAAAAAGCACTCATCGAAAAAGGAACCATCAAAACGGAGTTTCTCCAAGCTCACGCAGAGGGATGGGAGGCAGTAGTTGAGAATGCTCGTTCGATTCCTTGGGAAACTATCATTGAAACATGCGGAGTATCGCAAGCAGAAATTGAGGCAGCCGCAACTATAATCGGCGATGCCAAAGGTGTTGTGTTTGGTTGGGCAATGGGCATCACCCAACATGAAAATGGCGTAGACAACGTTTATAGTATTGGCAACACTGCATTAATCAGTGGCAATATCGGTAGAGAAGGGACGGGTGTAATGCCCGTGCGAGGGCACTCAAACGTCCAGGGATTCGGCTCGATGGGCGTGACAACCCAAAAAATCAAAAAAGGACTTCAAGAAGCTTTAGAAAAGCTACTAGGGCGTTCTCTAAGTGGCGTTAAAGGGTATGATACTCGTGCGCTAATTGAAGCCGCAGACGAGCAAAAGGTAGACACGCTCATCTGTCTGGGTGGGAATTTGTATGCAGCTAATCCAGATTCAACTCAAGCAAAACGCGCTTTAGGTAATATTGAAACTATTATTTATCTCGCCACGAAACCAAATTTAGGACATTTTCACGGGTTAGCAAAACAGAATACAATTGTGATTCCCGTACTGAATCGGTTTGAAAATCCTTATAAAACAACTGTTGAATCTGGCAATAACTTTGTACGTTTAAATGATGAAGGTCAAACTCATCTCAAAGACGCTGATTTAATTCCCGAAGTCGAATTTTTAACAGAGTTAGCGCATCGAATTCACGGCGAATATCCGGTTGATTGGCGCAAACTTCGAGACACAAAATTCATCCGTCAACTAATCGCCCAAACCGTACCCGGATACGAGAAAATGGCGACGATTGATGAAACCAAAGAAGAATTTACTATTAGCGATCGCATTTTTACAACTCCTCACTTTCCCACAGCTAACGGCAAAGCTAAGATGTTTGTGACACCATTGCCGCAATTAACGCTACCAGACCGGAAAACTTTTGGCGCTGATGATAAGACTCAAGGGATTGTAGTAGCACTGATGACGGGACGTAGCTACGCTCAACACAATACTGTCGTCTATCAAATTGAAGACAAGTATCGGGGAATGCCGCACCGTAATTGCATCTTAATGAATCGAATCGATTTAGAACGCTCAGGGTTACACGAACATCAGCGAGTCACGGTTGAGGGAAACGCAGGTAAATTAGAGAATGTGGAAATCATTTATGGGGCTGTGCGTCCGGGGGCTGCGTTGATGTTTTATCCAGAAGTAAATGTGATTTTTAACGCACCAGTTGAAAAGAATTCGGGGACACCAGCTTTTAAGAGAGTGCCTGTATTTGTGTATGCAAAAAATTCCATCGATCGGGCGTAATCAAGAATATTTAGCTTGATATCTAAATATTTTTTAGAAGTTCTAAATTAGCTCCTGCTGTTTCTGCTCCCACAGATGCTGGGTTTGGTGCTTCAACTCTTAGCACTACCACTGCTGGAGCTACTACTTTTTCTGTGCAGGGTGTTGCTGAAATTTCTGTTGCTGCAAGGCTTGGTACTTTAGGAATTTTATACTATTGGAATCAAGCTCAAAATGAAAATGCTCAAAATAAAGCTGAGAATAAGTATTGTCAGTCACGCTGAGATTGTTGCTTGTGGTGGGAAAAGTGACCCTACACCTACTGCCTGGTTTCCTAATACAATAACTTTTACTCAACAGCCTGATGGTAACTATTATCTTTATGATAAATGGATAACTTACCTGACGCATCTGACATAAATAATGATAACGACGGAACACCAGATTTTTCCGACCCGCATCTCCAAAATTCTTCTGTTCCGACAGAGGTAATCAATATGAGTAATCTTTCTAGACTTCTCCAAGAGATTAAAGGTAATCCGGTTATGTACATAGACAAACCATCAATTACTTGTCTTCATTCATTCTT
>CAXTCQ010000278.1:0-11323 GCA_964242965.1 uncultured Calothrix sp.
TGGGTATACTTCTCTCTACTGCCTACTACAGTCTCTGGGTATACTTCTCTCTACTGCCTACTACAGTCTCTGGGTATACTTCTCTCTACTGCCTACTACAGTCTCTGGGTATACTTCTCTCTACTCCCTACTACAATCTCTGGATATATTTCTTCCCTACTCCCTACTCCCTACTCCCTCATTCCCTTAAAACGAGATTATCAAATAACCATTCTGAAACTTTGCACCTGCTACAGGTTTACCACTTAATGCAGGAGGAAGGGAAATATTGCGCCGTTGGTCGCCGGCTTCAACGGTAACTTCAGGTCCGTATTGGGTGAGTTTAACTTGTTTTTTATCAAATCCTGGCAAAAATAACCGTACTTGACTAGCATGAACATCAATTTCTATCGGTTTGGGAGCTTGGATTGCTTGGGCTACAAAGTCGGGTAAGGCATCCATCATTGCTTGCCACTGACCAGTGGTAGCGTTGGGAACTGTACTTATGGGTAAAGGCGCAAATTGCTCGCTCAAGCTGGCATTGGTTGCCGCAGTTAGTATAGTACCACCCACAGTTAACCCGACTTGTTGAGCGCTACCCCATAAATAACGAGCAGTCGCAACTTCAATCGGGTCGTCGCTTGTTACCAAAAAGGCTGCAATCCGTTTGGGGTCGGCAAGGGCAGCTTTTCCCTTTTCGAGAATATTAGTTGCCAAGTTGGTCGGCTGGGCAAAGTTATCGGTCGTCCAGTTGACGTTAAAAAAGGTGCTAATTAAAGGTTGTACTAAGGGTGATTCGGAAATAGTTTTGCCTAAATCGGAATTAAGGAACAACTGACGAAATCGTCGCACGTACCAGCTGATCGACTCAGGTAAACCCAGCATTCGTAGTGTGGTTACGTCCCCCGTACCGTCGTAAACAATCGCATCGTATTTACCGCTTTCGTCATACTCGCGGATGGCATTAAGAGCTAATGCCGTATCTGCCCCTGGTAATACAGCGAGTTCTTGACCGTAAACTTCTTTCAGGAAAGGTGTTCTAATATACTGCGCCTCTAGTTTCTTGACCTCATCCCAACTGCGTTCGAGTAAAAATGCGGCTTGGAATTGGACAGCTTGTAGATTTGGGGCAATATCCTGGGGTTCAGGAGTTAGGGTGGTATCCAAAAGGATTTGTAAAGCTGGTTGGGCATCACCAGCTAGAAGTACCCGCTTTCCTTGTCGTGCCAAATTCATGGCAGCTGCGATCGCTACTTTGGTGCGAGCAGTACTATCTTTACCCAAAAATGTCAAAATTAGCGCCATTGCTTGATTCCTACTATTGCTCCAAACTCCGTGCAGCGTCACTAATGATGAGAGCGCTGTTATCAAAACCAACTTAGCACCCAGGTCATATAAGTTGCTTCCTCCAAAGTTGAGAATTAAGCTAGAAAGGATAAGTTAAAAAAGATGAAGTTGAAGGATAAAAAATTACCCTTTATGCTTCATCTTTTTAACTACACGGTTTTGAGTTCGTCCTCAAAAAACCAGGTAGAATAATTGTCATCAAACAGCACAACAACGCCGACACCGCTAGCATCGGTCATTTTATAACCTTGGATTATGCCAGTTTGTCCTAATTTCTTTGCTGTCGCGGCAGAAACGCGATCGCGCAAACGATATACTTTTACTCTTTGTCCGATTTCCATGCCAACTAAAATAATGCAATAAACCAAGACTTAGTTTAGCCGAATCCGGTACACGAGCGTAAGTATTGCTGCTGAGGGCGATAAAAATGCGATTATTACCACAAATAGAGGTATAGCAAAAACTAACCAACGGATAATATACTATATTTTTGTTGTATTCATATGGACGAATGTTTTTACTTCCATAGCGGTAAGCAAAGGAACTTTAATTAAAAACCAACTTCATTAAAGAACTATGGTTGTAGGTTAGTGAGCGAGGATGTAAAAAATTGTTACATACATTTAAAAATGCAGTCCGTAAAACCCAAAGGTTAAAACGTGTTTTAACAATCAGCGATCGAATGTGGGCAAAGTTTGACTTGTTGAAAACGCTCGTACAGCGGGATTTAGAGGCACGTTACAAAGGCTCAATCCTTGGCAATCTCTGGCCCCTACTCAACCAACTCGCACAGTTACTAATTTACACCTACGTATTTTCGGTTGTACTTAAGGTTAAGCTAACCCTCAAAGCTCTACCTGAAAATAACTTTACCTTCGGGTTGTGGCTGTTTACTGGCTTGCTACCTTGGATTGCCTTTAGTAGCGGTTTGATGCAATCTGCAACTTCGGTAGTTGCACAACCAAATTTAGTCAAAAAAGTAGTCTTCCCTCTCGGTTTATTACCATTAGTGCCAATTTTATCAGCATTTATTGAAAGTTCTTTCGGCTTAATGGCGTTGATTTTTTTCGTAGCGTTTACTTCCCACACCTTACACTCAACCTTAGCGCTTCTACCCTTGGTTTGGCTACCGCAGCTACTTTTGACGGCTGGATTGGGTTACTTTGCGGCTGGATTCACAGTTTTTGTCCGCGATATTCCTCAAACGCTAGGAGTAGTTTTAAATATTTGGATGTACTTGACACCCATTATTTATCCAGCTACCGCAATTCCAGAAGCATGGCGCAATTGGGTATTTTGGCTTAATCCCCTGACTGCGATTGTTGAAATGAATCGTGACTTAATTTTAGGTGGGGAAATTAAGCATTGGGGTGAGTGGGGAGTCTCTTCCTTTATTGCTATAGTAATTTTTTGTAGCGGTTTGTTTTGTTATCGTCGATTGCGTCCAGCTTTTGCTGATGTCTTGTAAAAATTACCTGATTATCGTTTAAAAGAGGCGAAGAATGATATAGAAACCAATGTAGAGTTAATCATAGTTAATAAGATGGAACTTTCTACTATTGAAAGTTTTATAAATGTAAAATTACAGCTAATTTTGAGATAATATGCATGAAAATATAGATAGGATATTACTTAAATGCAGTGCAAAACTTATTAAAAATGAAATAAGAAGGTTTCTGTTTTGTTAGTATTATAGTCAACTGTTTATAACTACAAATTAGTGCTTGATTATTCATTCAATGTACTCGTAGTTACGTCCATCTGTCTGCTTAGATTCCTATTGCAAATCTCCAAAAGTACCTATGAATGAGGAAATTTTAGGTTTAACAGAAGCTATTGAAGAGTTTTCTAAAATTTATTATCATACGCCAGTAATAAATGATAAACCAGCATGGCAAAACACATATTGGATGGGGATACCAGCTTTAAAGTGTCCTTTGGATCTATGGATTTACCAGGAAATTATTTTTGAGCAAAAACCTGACTTTATTATTGAGTGTGGTGTAGCACTTGGAGGTACAACAGCTTTCTTAGCTGACGTGTGTAACTTGACGGGTAAAGGTAAAGTTATTGGTGTTGATATTCAAATATTAGAGGAAACTCGCGCTAATTTGATCAATAGCGAACGAATTCAACTAATTGAAGGTAGTTCTACCAGTTTGGAAACTTTTAACCAGATTCAAACAATTGTTGGTGACAGAAATACTCTAGTTATTCTAGATTCAGATCATCGAAAAGAACATGTTGTACAAGAGCTAAGTATGTATAGTAAATTAATAGCTTCAGGAGGTTATATTATAGTTGAAGACACAAATATTAATGGTCATCCAGTTTATCCGGACTATGGAGAAGGACCGATGGAAGCTGTTTGTGAGTTTATTAAAATAAATATGGATTTTTATATAGATAAGGATTGCCATAAATTTTTAAATACATTTAACCCTAACGGATATCTAAAACGGCTGTAAACTAACTAAATAAACTTTAAATTGCATAAATATTTTAAGGATTGGTAGCGTCAAGATGGGAGAAGAAATAGTTATTTCTCTTAGGAATATCTCAAAGTGTTTCAAACGGTATAACCATCCTGTAGAGCGACTCAAAGAAGTTTTACTACCCCTGAAAGGCAAAGCAGATGAATTTTGGGCATTGCGTGATATCAACATTGAAATTCCTAAAGGGCAAACGGTTGGAATCCTTGGACGAAATGGCTCTGGAAAAAGTACATTGCTACAAATTATAGCGGGAACTCTTACACCGTCTAGCGGTGAGATTCAAGTTAAAGGTAGAGTTTCTGCTTTACTAGAATTAGGAAGCGGCTTTAACCCAGAGTTTACAGGACGGCAAAACGTCTTTTTCAACGGACGATTGTTAGGATTGAGTCAAAAAGAAATTGAAGACAGATTTGATGATATTGCCGCTTTCGCTGATATAGGTGATTTCATTGAGCAAC
Source organism: uncultured Calothrix sp. (assembly GCA_964242965.1). Classification (GTDB taxonomy): domain Bacteria; phylum Cyanobacteriota; class Cyanobacteriia; order Cyanobacteriales; family Nostocaceae; genus JANNFJ01. Next base: position 4,280 of record CAXTCQ010000278.1, read on the forward strand.
CAGTGAAAACTTATTCTAGTGGCATGTATGTCCGCTTGGCATTTGCAGTTGCAGTTAATGCCGACCCCGAAGTATTAATCGTAGACGAAGCTTTGGCTGTAGGAGATATTGTATTTCAACATCGTTGTATGCGGCGAATGCGTGCAATGATGGATTCTGGAGTTACCACATTATTTGTTTCTCATGATGCCGGGGCAATTAAGACATTATGTAATTCAGCTATGATGATTCATGATGGAAAAATACATGTTACAGGATTACCAAACGCTGTTGTGATTGAATATTTAAAATTGGTTACAGAACTTGAACTTGGTTTAACACAAGACATAAAAGTCCAATCTCAGCAACAGGTAAAGGAGACTACAGATCGAGGAACGCAGCCTTCGACATCGTTAAGTTCCGTTATTACCAATCTTAATTCAAGTTTTAGCAAAGCAACACGTCGAGGTAGTGGTAAAGCTAGAATTGAAACCGTAAGAATGCTAAATCAATTAGGAGAACATGCTGGCGAAACTCCTATTTTTACATTTAATGAAGAAGTCACATTAGTTGTAAACTTGAAAGTTTTTTCCTTAGTAAACAGTTGTATTTTAGGCTTTTTTGTATGTGATAAAAATGGTGTTGAGGTAATTGGTAGTAATACTTTTGAAGAAAATATTAAAATAGATAAGTTATATCCAGGTCAAGAAATAGAAATTAAGTTTAAGTTTAATTTGCCTCTTCGACCAAGCTCTTACAGCTTGACAGTTGCTGGTTCTGAAAGCTATGAAGCTCTTAGCTTTGACTGGATTGATAATATACTAGTTTTTCAAATTTTGCCTCCAGACACAGGAAAGCGCATTTATGCTTTAGTTGATCAACCAATGGTCGTGAAAGTAAACAAGTTATATCAACACCAGAATTAATATACACAACGCCTTAATACTAAAATAATATAATCATGGATAAATATTTGTCAAAAGATTATCCTTCGGCTGAATATCTTACAGAAGATGATTTAGACGAAAACCAGAGTTTAAAGAAAATATTCTACTTGCTTGGAGACAATCAGCGGGTAGTTGACTTTGGATGTGCATCTGGTTACTTAGCTCAGTTGCTTAATAAAAAAGGATGTATTGTCACAGGAGTAGATATAAATCCAGACGCTGTAAAGGTTGCCGAACAGTACTGTAAAGAGGTAATAGTTGCCGATTTAGATTTTGTTTCTGTGACAGAAATATTACCTAGCAATGAGTTCGACGTAGCAGTCTTTGGAGATGTTTTAGAACATTTACGAAACCCCTGGAAAGTTTTGGAAGAAACTAAGCAGATATTGAAAAAAGATGGATATATAGTTGCTTCTATTCCAAATATTGCTCACGGTGCAATTCGCTTGTCTTTACTAGAAGGTAGATTTGAATATGTAGATATAGGAATATTAGATAATACTCATCTAAGGTTTTTTACCCGCAAAACAGTTCAAGATTTATTAGAGAGTTGCGGATATATATTAGATACGGTAGAACGTACTAAACTACCTATTTTTGCTGGGGGTTTAGTTCCGATTGTACGAAAGGAAGATTTTAGTACCGAGATGGTACAACAAATTGAGCAACAAGAAGAAAGTGAAACATTACAATTTGTGATTAAGGCTTTTCCTTTATCTTTAGAAAGAAAACTTAAAAAAACTCAAGCCGAATTCGAGCGATCGCAATTGCAACTCGAACAAACCCATTCTCAACTCAAGCTCGCGCAATCGCAAATCGAACAAAGTCAAGCTGAATTCGAGCGATCGCAGCTCCAACTACAACAAGCACAAGCTGAATTAGAGCGATTGCAGCTCCAACTACAACAAGCACAAGCTGAATCAGAGCGATCGCATCTCCAACTACAACAAGCACAAGCTGAATCAGAGCGATCGCAGCTCCAACTACAACTAACACAAAAAGAAGACAACTTATTAAAATCTCAGCTACAACAAACTCAGAGAGAACTTGAGTTATCAAATGGAACTATTACCGCGATGGAAACTAGTAAATTCTGGAAATTGCGAGTCATATGGTTCAAATTTAAAGCACTAATAAAAAAAGTTATTTCTGTTTTTAAGAAGAAAGCAGAAATAAATCTTCTACTTAATTTCCGTAAAACTGAAAGCTATCTGCCTGAGATTGATATTACTATCGATGCAATTCCTGCGAAAAAGTCTTTAGTTAAGTCTTCTGCAACTGTAGACGTGATTATTTGTGTTCACAATGCTCTTGATGACGTTAAGCTTTGCTTAGAATCAGTACTTCGCTACTCACGTATGCCGTACTCATTAATCTTAGTAGATGATGGAAGTCGAGAAGAAACTTGTAAATATTTGTCAGATTTTGCTAACTCACAAAACTCTACTTTAATTAGAAATCAGACAGCTAAAGGTTATACATTCGCAGCTAATCAAGGGCTAAAATATTCGCAAGCTGAATATGCAATTTTGCTTAATAGCGATACTATAGTTACTCCAGGCTGGTTAGATCGAATAGTTGCTTGTGGAGAATCCGATCGTCAAATTGGCATCATTGGACCACTCTCAAATACTGCATCATGGCAATCTATTCCAGAAATTTCGCATCAAGGAGATTGGGCAGAAAATAAATTACCCGAAGGTATTTCAATTGCTGACATGGGTATCCTCGTAGCTGAATATTCCAACCGTCTTTATCCACGTATTCCTTTCCTCAATGGCTTTTGTTTGGCGATTAAACGAAGCTTGATTGAAGATATCGGTTATTTTGACGAAGATACTTTTGCAGCCGGATATGGTGAGGAAAATGATTATTGCTTGCGAGCGCGTCAAGCCGGATGGCAACTAGCGATCGCCGACGACACCTACGTATATCACAGCCAATCTCGCAGTTACTCGAACGAGCGGAGAAAGGAATTGTGCGATCGCGCAGATAAAGCCCTAGTGACAAAGCATGGGCAGCAGGTTGTTAGCGATGGAGTTTCGATATGCCGCTTCGATCGAGTTTTAGAAGGAATTCGTATTCGCACCAAAGTGATGCTGAAGCGTCAACAATTTCTGGATGAAGGTAAAAAACTTTGGGAAGGGAAACGGGTTTTAATCATTTTGCCCATTATGGAGCCAGGTGGTGGTAGCAACGTGATTTTTCAGGAAGGCATAGCAATGCAAAAAATGGGTGTTGATGTGCGAATTCTCAACTTTAGTTCTCATCGAGAAACCTTTGAGAAAAGCTACCCAGATAGTATAATCCCCATAATATACGTCGAAAAAGAAAGTCAAATAGCTGAGTTATTAGTGCAATATGATGCAGTAGTTGCCACATTGTATAAGTCTGTCTACTGGCTCGATTCTTTAGTTGCAGATGCAAACCTGCCAATTAAGGGTTATTATATTCAAGATTTTGAACCATATTTTTTCCCAAATAACTCAGAGGGTTTCAAAACCGCTTGGAAATCCTATACTCATTACCCCGATTTAGTTAGAATCACCAAGACACAGTGGAATCATGATATTCTCAAACAGCAGATAGGAGTTGAGTCCTCAGTGATTGGACCAAGCGTCAATTTAGACTTATTCCGTCCTCGCAGAAGGCAAGAGCCAAATTCTCCTCAAAGACCTTTACGTATCGCTGCGATGATTCGCCCTAGCAGTCCCCGCAGAAATGCAAAACTTACCATGCAAGTTTTGCAAAAAATTTACCAAAAACACGGAAATAATATCGAAATAATCATTTTTGGATGTTCTTCTGACGAAGTCAAATCACTCGAACTTAAACAAAAATTTCCTTGGGATAATAAAGGAATTTTAACTTGCTCGCAGCTTGCATTCCTGTTAAATGAAATCGATATATTTGCTGATTTTTCAACTTTTCAGGCAATGGGTTTGACAGCGATGGAAGCGATGGCTTGTGGCGTTGCAGTTATAGTCCCAGAAAAAGGTGGTGCTTCTAGCTTTGCGAAGGACAAACACAACAGTCTAATTGTGAACACAAGTTCTGAAAAAGCTTGTTTTAATAGCTTAAATCTTCTAATTTTAGATGAAAATCTCAGATTAAAGCTACAACAACAGGGACTTCAAGATATTTGCCAGTATTTCCCGGAAAAAGTAGCCTATAATACCTTAAAGTTTTTGTTTAATGCAAACCATTAGGGCAAGGAATATCACACATGTTAAAAGTTCATGTTCTTTACGAACATAGCAGTACCGTAAAACCCCATGGCTCGTCCTATATCCGGGCACTGTTACCCTTGACTTATCCCACCAACACCAAGGATTTTTATGTAACTCAGAGTACAAGCTATGCTAGTGCCGATATTATCATTGTTGACCGTACATGGAAATCAAATATTTCATTAAGCTTGGCACAAGAACTTGTGGAAAAAGTACGCAAAGACGGTGCGAGTTTAATTTATACTATAGATGATAATCTTTTAGATATCAAATCTCAATCTATCTTTAACAATATCTTGACAAATGAGCAACTAATGGTAGTGTGTTATTTTGCAAGGGAAGCAGATGGGATTATTGTTCCCACAGACTATTTAAAAGAGCGTTTTCAGCACTTAAATCAGAAAATATTCGTAATTCCAAATGCTTTAGATGAACGTCTATTGGAAGGTAGAATTAAACGCAATACAGATGAGTCTAAGTATCGGGTAATTGGCTACATGGGTACACAGACTCATGATTCTGATTTGATGATGATTCTTCAAGCTTTACGTACTATTCTGCGAAAAAATATTGATAATTTAGAATTACAATTGATCGGATGTATTGCAGATTCATCACTCGTAGAGTCTTTTAATGGTTTACCTATCAAAAGGTTATATATTGGTGACAACGATGAATACCCAACTTTTATGCGTTGGATGAGCAAAACAGTTGATTGGGATTTAGCGATCGCTCCTTTAGAAAATAATGCTTTTACACGTTGTAAATCTGATATAAAATTTCTAGATTATAGTGCTTTAGGTTTAGCAGGTATATACAGCCATGTTCCCTCCTATAAGCATACTGTTAGTCATCTAGAAACAGGATACCTAGCTAATAATAATGTAGAAGATTGGATAGAAGCTTTTGATTACCTGTTAGGTGACAGTAGTTTAAGAAAAAAAATAGCAATGCAGGCTCAAGAATATGTACTTTCAAGTAGAACATTAAAACATTGTGCCCAAAACTGGCAAGAAGCGATTTATTCCATTAAAAACTAAGAGTGCAGATACAGTATATTTCAAAACTATGGCTAACTTAAAAATTCCTTATATTGTTACTGTCCATGATGCTTGGTGGATTTGCGACCATTAATTTATGCTCGACCGTGATGGAGTCGAACGCGATTACCAGCAAAATGACCTCTTAGTTGTTGCACGCTACGCTGACAATTTAACTAATTCGCTTTAACGTCGTCGCTACTTGGTAAAATATCTTAACTTAGCTCAAACTATACTTGCTGTTTCTGAGTTTCAAACAGAGTTTAAAATTCAAATTCATATCGAGTTCGCTGAATTGACTAACTTAATTAAATTTAGATTTATTAAATGTGAAATCTATTAAAGTTCTTGCCTATATTACAGCTTATGAAGATAATAAAGCTGTCAAAAATTGCGTTCAGGCTTTAAAAAATCAATCTTTTCCAATTGACAAAATATTTATTGTTGATAATTCTTGTGTTAACCCAGTGTTACTGCCTAAATGCGAAGATATTTTAATTAGGCGCTATCCTGAAAATTTAGGTGTTAGTGGTGGGTTAAAATTAGCCTTAGAGCTAGCTATTATTCAAGAATACGATTTTTTATGGGCTTTCGATCAAGATAGCGTGCCTACTTCAGACTGTCTAAGAATTATTATCGAGACTTATCATCGATTAGATAAAATTAAACATATAATCGGAATAATTGCTCCTACTTCGATTGATTTACGGACTAATACTGTTGTTGAATGTGCAAAATTTATAGGCCATTGCTTTAAAGGATGCAAACATAATAGTCAACTAGAAACTTATGAATGCGATTCTCCCATCACCTCTGGTTCATTAATTTCAATTGCTGCGGCAAAAACTATATCTTTTCCTTGTGTAGACTTATTTATTGATGGTGTTGACCTTGATTATGGACTACAACTAAGACAAAATGGATTTGTTAATTTAATAGTCACTCAAGCAATTATGCATCATAATTTTGGAAACCCTTTGAAAGTAAAGTTTTTACATAGAGAGTTGGATATACAGCAATATTCTGCTTTACGTCACTACTACATTTGTCGTAATTACACATATTTAGAAATGAAGTATGCCAGAGGATGGTATCGTTTATATAGCTTCAAGCATCGCATTAAGTATTTGCTCTACAGTACGATTAAAATTTTATTGTACGATTCTGAAAACAAAGCATTGAAAATTTGGGCTTGCTTGTTAGGTACATATCACGGCTTTCAATATAAGTTGGGCAAAATTTGGATATAAGGACTAAATCTGTAAACGTTATCTCCACCGAGAATCCTCGATATCCTGCCGATCAATCCCTAAATATTCCAAGACAGTCGCGGTTTTTTGAATCCTACAATCAATAAAAGTTCACTAAATGCCACTATGCAGGGTAAAGCATCTATAAAAATGACGACAGAAGAAATTATGCAACGATGCTAAGAAAGCGGGAACGCTTCGCGAACACTGCACGGAGCCTGCCCTCGAGCGAAGCGAAGGGTTCCATACCCCTCCGGGGAGGCAAGCCACAGCATGACAAAATTTTTTTGCGTAAGTCCTATTACACCCAAAGCGTAAAATAATTTGAAATTTATTTTTTGATTAAAACGTAAAATTTTAGCCGCTGCTGAAGCTGTATGAAAATGCAATTTATCCGCTCGTATAGCAGCAGCTATTTTTTCTATTTAATTTGAATACGAAAATTCAGCTGCGAAAAAATTAAATTGTTACGGATAGAGGCGAAATTTAAGGGTGTATGAGTGAAATTGCTTGAATCTCTGAATTCGTGCAAATCAAGGCAAATTATCCTTAGATAGAGACTCAAGTTATTTCACTTTAAAACTTAAAACACCCTTTC
>CAXTCQ010000279.1:0-11309 GCA_964242965.1 uncultured Calothrix sp.
CCCCTGTCTTCCCCCACTCCCTACTCCCTACTCCCTACTCCCTTCCCCAAAATTCACCGCGAATTTAATGAATGTTTACTTGCTGCTTCGGAATTTAAATTAATTTACTTATCGGAGTTAGCGGAAACGATTATCACCGAAGCCGGAAATGAATCGGGACTTAACTTAGCAAGTCGTCCCGTACCTGCGATCCCACACCAGTTTGCGAAGATAGCGGAGACATTGCGAATTGAACGCGATCGCAGTTTTGCAGTTTGGGTGATTTCGGCACAACCAAGTCGTTCGGTGTCGCTTTTGCAGGAACACGACTGTCCGGCACAATTTATCCCAAATCCCCACGATTATCAAGCAATCGACAAGCTGAGAATTAATCATACGCCCGTTGCGCTCAAATATTCGGGACTTGCCGAACTCGAAGGTTTTATTTTACCGACATACCGAATAGCTGTTGTTACCGACCGCGAATTTTACGGGCAACATTCGCTGACGACACCGAGCTATATCCGCAAGCGCCGCCAATCGTCTTCTAAGCAAGTTGATTTAAATAAGCTCCGTCCGGGAGATTTCGTAGTTCACCGAAATCATGGTATCGGAAAGTTCATGAAATTGGAGAGCTTAACGATTAACCATGAAACCCGCGACTATGTAGTTGTGCAGTATGCTGATGGGTTGCTACGGGTTGCAGCAGACCAAGTTGGGGCACTTTCGAGGTTGAGGACAAATAGCGAAAAACCGCCCGAACTCAATAAAATGACGGGCAAGGCATGGGAAAATACTAAGAATAAAGTCCGCAAGGCGATTAAGAAATTAGCGGTGGACTTATTGAAATTGTATGCAGCGCGATCGCAACAACAAGGATTTTCCTATCCTGTTGATATGCCTTGGCAAGAGGAAATGGAAGATTCTTTCCCTTACCAACCAACCCCCGACCAACTCAAAGCTACCCAGGATGTGAAGCGCGATATGGAAAGCGAACGTCCGATGGATAGGTTAGTTTGCGGTGATGTCGGTTTCGGGAAAACTGAAGTCGCAATTCGCGCTATTTTCAAAGCTGTTACAGCAGGCAAACAAGTTGCCCTCCTCGCACCTACTACCATCCTGACGCAGCAACATTACCATACCCTCAAAGAACGCTTTGCACCCTACCCCATCAATGTTGGTTTACTTAACCGCTTCCGTTCTCCTGCCGAGCGTCGGGATATAATTAAGCGTCTGGCAACCGGGGAACTTGATATTGTGGTGGGGACGCACCAACTTTTGAGTAAAGAAGTTGCAGTCAAAGACTTGGGTTTGTTAGTGGTAGATGAAGAACAACGATTTGGAGTCAACCAAAAAGAGAAAATCAAAAGCTTGAAAACCCAAGTTGACGTGCTGACTCTTTCGGCTACGCCAATTCCAAGGACGTTATATATGTCACTTTCGGGAATTCGGGAAATGAGTCTAATTACTACCCCACCACCCGCTCGCAGACCGATTAAAACCCACTTAGCACCGCGCACGCCCGAATCAGTACGCACTGCAATTCGTCAAGAGCTTGACCGAGGCGGGCAAATATTTTACGTAGTTCCACGAGTAAATGGCATCGAAGAGACAGCCACTACACTGCGGGAAATGGTACCAGGTGCGAGGATTGCGATCGCGCACGGGCAAATGGACGAAAGCGAGTTAGAATCGACGATGCTGACTTTCAGTAACGGTGATGCGGATATCCTGGTTTGTACCACCATCATCGAGTCGGGTTTGGATATTCCCCGCGTTAACACGATTTTAATTGAAGATGCCCACCGCTTCGGCTTGGCGCAACTTTACCAGTTACGGGGACGAGTTGGACGTGCGGGAATTCAAGCGCACGCATGGTTATTTTACCCACAGCAACGGTCACTTTCCGACGCAGCCCGTCAGCGGTTACGCGCTATCCAGGAATTTACGCAACTCGGTTCGGGATATCAGCTAGCGATGCGCGACATGGAAATTAGAGGTGTTGGGAACTTACTTGGTGCCGAACAATCGGGACAACTCGATGTAATTGGCTTCGATTTATACATGGAAATGCTCGAAGAGGCGATTCGGGAAATTCGCGGACAGGAAATACCTAAGGTTAACGATACGCAAATCGACCTCAACTTGACTGCATTTATCCCCGCCGACTATATTACCGACTTAGACCAAAAGATGAGCGCTTACCGTGCAGTTGCAGCCGCAAACTCGAAATACGAACTCACACAGATAGCAGCGGAATGGAGCGATCGCTATGGTAAATTACCCGTATCTGCAAATCAACTATTGCGCGTGATGGAACTCAAATTGCTAGCAAAGAATCTCGGTTTCAGCCGCATCAAACCCGAAAACAAACAGCACGTTATTTTAGAAACCCCGATGGAGGAACCTGCATGGAACCTGCTAGCAGCAAATTTATCTGAAAGCTTGCGAAATCGGTTTGTTTTCTCACCAGGTAAAGTTACCGTGCGCGGTTTAGCTGTGATGAAAGCTGACCAACAATTGCAAACCCTCATCGATGCTTTTGGTAAAATGCAAGGTGCAGTTAAGGAAGCCGCAGTTGTTTAATTATTGTAAGCCTGTTTTATTCCCATGCTCCGCATGGGAATGCATTACGGAGTCTGAAGCTCCAGTAAACCCGACCCCAACTAGCTACAATTAACATAGAAAAAGCTCAAAAATATAGATATGACGACAGTATCAATATTACCTGTATCAGATGGGAACGGACTTTCATATCGTGCGATCGCGGGACTTTCCTAGCTATAACTTAACCTAAATTCCGGGATTTCTTTTGAGGCAATGGCTGTAATGCTTTGCAGATAAAGCGAGTCACCTGGTTTTGGAAGTAGTAAGCGACATGTTGAGCCATAAATATATTGCCCACTGCAATATTCGAGAATAACAAGTTAGGTGATGTAAGCTCAAAATTGCATCAATATAGGACTTACGCATTTTAACGAAAAACTGTCATTCTGAACGAAGCGCAAGCGAAGTGAAGAATCTCCGAGATGCTTCACTGCACTTCGTTCCGTTCAGCATGACAAAATTTTTTGCGTAAGTCCTACAATAATCAAAAAAAATACAGTAACCAGTGGACATCAACCTACAAAAAGAAGAATTTAGTTATGCTTATATTTACACCATTACATCAGCAGCAGGTTACTCATTTCAAAAATCATCCAGAATCTTAGATGTTGGTGGAATAGATGCAACAATTACTGGCATAGTATCAGATGATACACTTTATGAACCCCAATTAGACTTGCAGGTAAAATCTACATCGCTTGATATCCAAAGTGAGGAAGTAATTAGATACCCTCTCAAAATAAAAAACTACAATGAATTAAGAAAAGAAAGAACCGTTGCACCCCGTATTTTAGTAGTTGTTCTCATTCCCGAAAATCAAGAAGAATGGATTAATCAATCAGAAACCGAGCTTTGTATGAGACGCTGCGCTTACTGGCTAATCTTACGTGGACAACCCCAAACTACAAATACCGAAAGCATAACAGTCTATATCCCCCGTGAAAACTTATTTACAGTCAAAGCTTTAAAAACTCTTATGCAGCAAATACAAATAGTTGGGACATTATGAAAGCAATTATCAGTGATGTTAACATCCTTAATCAACTTCAACCTCAACAATTAGAAACTTATTTAAAAGCTAAAGGTTGGCAAGAACATAGCCGAATCCCAGAAAAAGTCTCTATTTGGATACGGGACACTTACCCAGAGGATAAATTCAAAATTCAATTACCAGTTGATAATAATTTTGATGATTACGCTCTGCGAATATCAGAAATAATGTCAATCCTAGAACGAGCAGAAAATCGCTCTCAAATCGATATTTTAAGTGAATTAATTACAAATTATTTTAACTTAACCATAAAAGGAGTTGTTATGCAAATTAAGACTCCGAATAGTGACGTATTAAGTGGTGAAATTATTTTGTTAGGTATAGTTTTTGATAAAATGCAAGAAATTAAAATCGAACTTGCAAATCATAACTATATTGCTGCAATCAAGGCTTATCAAGAACGTTTACCAGTAGTTTGTACAGGTGATTTGTCTAAAGAAAATAATATTTTTCTTTTAAAGAATCCGCGAAATTTTCAGATTGAGGATATTTAAACCAATTCGCAATTCGCAATACCCCTTCGCTTAAGCGCTCTTCTTGCAATTACGTTTTGGACAACGGATAATTCATGCTGCCGTCTTGGAAATTAAAATAAAGTCTAATAATACTATTAGATGGATTTTACCCCGACGCGACCTACGTTGCCAAATTTTTAGGCACTTGAGTATTAAACTGAACATACGCGAGTTATAGCGTTTCCCTTTCAAGTGAGGTACAGTCGTAGGGGCACAGCAATGCTGTGCCCCTACATCTTGGACGAAGCGAGTGTACCTCATTAAACTGAGAACCGCTATAAAGCAACGCGAAATATAGTAAGTATTGTTACGAAGCTAATGACAATTCTTCGATTGGCACTAGGAAATCGCACAATTCGAGCTTGACTTGCCCATTGTTGATTTGTTGCACTTCGAGTGGTAGCCACGCACTTAAGTAGGGATAGTGGTTTGCCCAATTTACTTTATCCCCAACTTTAATTGATGGCTCGACTGCTTCTTTCATAACAATGATGCGTCGTTGTTCCGATTCAGAAAGCACGTTCCAACTCTTTAGTCTAACTTGTTCGTCAATTTTTGAAGTAATTGCAACGATTTCGCTCCATTTTGTGCATTGCACCATTAATGCGGCAATATAATCGAACGACATCGTTCCAATTGAATAGTTCAATGGGAAATCTTCTCCCTCGACACTCGTTTCGATATCTTGTAATATCGCTAATTCAATTTGTGGCGATGATTTGTGTTCGGCGATACCCTTGGTATCTCTTGAAAATGGGAGCGCGTTAGCCTGTTGGAGGCATATCTCTTCCACCACTTCCACTGTTGTTTCTTCAGTTTCAGTTTGCTCGTCTGAAGTTTTAATTTCAATATCATCGACTGGTGTCGGCGCGGGATAATCCAACTTATCCCCCAATATCGCTTGCAAATGTGGCGGCAATTTGCCCACCAATAACAACGCTCCACACGACCATGCTTCTCGGAATGCAGCAGCTTCCCTTACAAACGATTGTGCTGTCATCCCCTCGCTATCCATCGCTCGCTGTATGGACATTCCCGTAAACTGGTCATCTTCCTTGATTGGTGGGACGACGCAACTTCTCGAACCATCCTTTTCGGCACGCCATATCGTCGGTTTGTTGGATAATGAAGCCCGTGGTGTTTTACAAGCCTCAATTAAATTTTCCACCAATTGCTGAGTTACATGACCGACGCTATTTCTTATTCCTTCGACTACATTCGCTAACTTTTTGCTCGACGTAATCTTAAACAACGTGCGCGGTTCGATTCGCGCCAACTTTTTTATTTCCACATCAGCGAAGGCTTGCGCTATCTTTATATAGCTTTGTACCAATCCCCTTCCCCACCCAAACGCCTGCACCATCTTGCGAAACTCAGCCTTGGATAAATACTGTTTATCGGTCAATAATGCCTTCGCTAACTCAACTATTCCGAGTGTTGATGAATCGAGTGTATCAATTTTGTCGATTGCTACGGGGGTATATGTTGTGGTAGTCATGGTAGAATTACGACTTGAAATGATTTTTTATTTTGTAGTTGGCTGCACATTAGCAGCCAACTACATTTATTAAATAATGTGTGTAACCTTAAACTAGATTTTTGTTATATAACTTAACAATGCAAAGTTGACGTTACATATATCTTTTGTGGATTTAGAATAGATGTATACGTAATGATTGGTGTTTCAGTATGAAAATAAAAGGAGCGATACGCTGGAGATTGAAAGTGGTAATGGATAGATGCCAAATAGGGACAGTGCAACTTGCTGCCTTTATGAAGGTAAGTAAAGGTGCTGTTAGTAAGTGGCGACAAGCCGAATTTTTGCCCGAAATCAATGAAAAGCGCTACATACAGATTTATAATGCGATAAACGAGTTATGCGATATTAATGGCACTCCCAATCGGAAAATTAAGCTAGTTGATTTAGTTGAATTTTGTGAAGATGAAGTGCGCGATTTGGAATTGGTTGAGTATCAGTATCCGTTAGCCGATGCGCGTAAGAAATCGAATTCAAGTGATGAAAAGAAAAGCGATACTAAAAAAGCGATCGCTGCGTGAAAGCAAGCTTCCACCGAAGGTAGTATAGTGTAGTGCCTAGAGTCCTTGCGTAGGCACTATCAATAATTACTGTCTCGTCTTTATAATTGCGAAATAGCTAAGTGCTTACAGTGGCTAGGATTCTATTCCCGTATGTTTACCATAACTATCCAAAACTTAGGGGAAGTAGCAAAAGTTTTTATCGGCTTCAATCCAAATATTTTATCAAGACAATTAAATAAGCAAAATAGTGATTTTATAAAATCAATTAAACTTGTTCGTGTTATTGATTTGGATAATTATCAAGTTACTTTACCTTTCAAAGAAATAGATTGTTAGCTAAGAAGAGCTTGGTTTTTTTGAAGTTATTAGCAGTAACTCAAAAGTCTAGCTAATAGTAGATATTTACTCGTTTTACTTGACTTTTGAGCAGAAGGTCAAATTAACTCCACATAAAGATAAATGAGCGTATTCGCACTTGGCTGCTATGACATATCCTCGCGCTTCTACTGATAGTAGGGATATCTCTTCAAAGTAATCGAGAATACCGTCCACACGAACTTTCAAGGAGAAAATAAAATTAAGTTATGTTGTCAAACTGCGTCACGGTATCTTGCTTGCCTAAATGAGTCAAGTGTCTCAGCGATGTTTTGACGGTTAACAACTGGTGCAGTCAAACTAGAAAAAATGCTTTTATCCCTTGTATCGGGAGCGAAAAGCTTACAAAGAACACGATCAGCGCTCTTCGCGCAACTACGAACCTCGCTTTTGTAGCCTTGGGAGCAACGTGTAAGCAAGATGGTGCGTAACCCTGCGCTTTTACACACCCTACAAATACCCATAATTAATTTTTTGGTATTCTCTAGAAACTTGAGATTTCTCTTAACCGATTGGTAAATTAGTTTTATTTATATCAATTTATCTTGTTTGTAGCGAACTTAAATCACTATATCGGCGTGCAGCGATTTATTTTTATTTGCGTGAAGTATTAGTTATTCTTAATTGTTAATAAATGTAACTGATGCTACATTTTCTCTGTAAATTAGTCACTTAATAGCAACTTTATGGAAAAGGTAATTATTGTGAAATCTGCTTGAAGTAAGGGTCTTGGGCTGTTTAGTGAGGAAACTTATACCGATAGATACAGTTCGTTTTTAAACTAGCCTTTTAAAGTTGATATATGGCAAAACTATCGGATATATGAGTAATTAGATAATTACGCTAATGGCACTTGTAAAGTTTATTTGCTATTTTGTATTCAACGGGACAGTTATAGCAGAAATGCTGAGTTTAAATGATTGTTAATTCCCGATTTAACAATTCAGTTCTATCTAGTTACTTGGTGAGAGCGTTTGCTTGTATATGTAATTGCTTTCTTCAAATCGAAAACCAAGATAAATAGTTTAGATAAGTGGGAACAAAGTCAATAAACAAATAGTCAATCAACACCAGGATAAGTTTGCTACAATGCTTAACACAAATCATCAACAAATTGTATTTTCGGCTTTCGTTAAACCTGTTGCAGATAATCAACAAATTCATCAAGCGCAATTTCTTCAACCTAAATCAGATTTGTTGCAACCATTACGTAATTGGCTTGATTCATTAGAAATACAAAACCGCAAGTTTGCTAAATTAATAGCTAAACTCATTCCCGCACAATGTCCGTTTGAACGCGATGTCATGCTTTTCGGTCGTAAAGTTGCTCATATTCCCCCAATGTGCAAGTTAAATCCCCTCTACGACCAATTTGTTGGGTTGCGTTTTCGCGCTTTATGCTTTTTAGTAGATAAATGTGGCGAAGACATTCAGTCTTACTGCTGATATCAACTGTTCTCAAAAAGTAATATAATTGTGACACCCCAAAAGGGGAATCGGTGCAAATAGGTCAAGCTTTTTATCAATAAAGCGAATTTACAGGCTTTGTCATTTCTCTTTCCGATTTCCATAAAGATGCAGGCAATCGCTTGTATATACCTTTCTCGCGTTCCATCAATTGATAAGTTATCAATTCCCGCCTCAATGTGGCACAATCGGGATGGTAACGAGTAATAATATCGTTAATTTGAAGTTCGCTATAAGTGGCTTCTTCTGCAAATTTTTTCACTAGCCATATTAAAACGACTAAGCGCTTTTTACGAGAAGCTGGAATTGTTTTGAGAGTTTGACCATCCAGGTAGCTTCTTAAAACTTTTTCTTCCCAAGCTGCGGTTTCAATCATAATTCGATCCCCGAAAAATGCAAGCCTTTTCATCTGGTGTAAATTATAGCGCTCCTGACTTAGATGGAATATATAGCAGTCAGGAGGCAGGAGACAGAATAAACACTCTGTGTATTTGCGATTAGTTCAACTTCATGCAATTGAGAACTGCAATATGCCAAAATATGCCAAAATAAATTGGTAATTGATAAGCAATAATCGCTGATGAGATAAATGTTGCTACATCTTAGTACATGGCAGGAAGTCGAAGCTTATCTAGAGCATTCCCAAGGGATTATTTTACCAATAGGTTCCACCGAACAACACGGACCAACGGGGTTAATCGGAACTGATGCGATTTGTGCGGATGCTATAGCACGCGGTGTCGGTGAAGTAACCCAAGCAATTGTAGCACCAACAATTAATGTTGGCATGGCATTACACCATACTGCTTTTCCCGGTACAATCAGTTTGCGCCCTAGTACGATGATTCAAGTCGTGCGCGACTACATCACCTGTTTAGCAAAAGCGGGTTTTCGCAAGTTTTATTTTATCAACGGACATGGTGGTAATATTGCCACGTTAAAGGCAGCTTTTTCGGAAACTTACATTTACTTGGAAGATTTACACATTACGGATGCTAGCCTTGTTCAATGTCAAATTGGCAATTGGTTTATGTGCAGTTCGGTATTTAAATTAGCAAAAGAACTATACGGAGACAAAGAAGGTTCTCATGCAACTCCCAGTGAAGTTGCACTGACTCAATTTATTTATCCCGAAGCGATTAAACAAGCA
The DNA here is from genome assembly GCA_964242965.1 of uncultured Calothrix sp. Classification (GTDB taxonomy): domain Bacteria; phylum Cyanobacteriota; class Cyanobacteriia; order Cyanobacteriales; family Nostocaceae; genus JANNFJ01. The sequence goes on from CAXTCQ010000279.1 coordinate 9,185, forward strand.
CCGCTTGCTGAAGAAGTAGGCAAAGGACACAAAATCTACGGTGCTACCGATTTTCGCCGACGCTATCCCGATGGACGCATGGGTTCCGACCCCGGATTAGCAACACCCGAACATGGTAAACAATTTTACGATGCTGCTGTGAAAGAACTGAGTAATGGGTATTTGGAATTTGTCAACGGATAGGGGGAGGAAGAGGGGGAATGGGAAAAGGGCAAGGGGGAAGGGGAATATTCTAAACTCCTAACATCAGAACTCTTAACTCCCTACTCCTAGCTCTTAACTCTTAACTCCCTACTCCTAACTCCTAACTCCTAACTTCTAACTTCTAACTCCCTCTTCTAACTCCTAGCAATACCTTCACTACGTGCAGCACGTTGGACTGCGGCAGCTACGGCAGTTGCTACGCGCTTATCGAACACTGATGGAATGATATATTCGCTGCTTAAATCTCCGGGATTGATTAGCGATGCGATCGCGCTGGCGGCTTCAAGGTACATTAATGTTGTAATCTGTGGTGCCCGACAATCCAATGCACCGCGAAATACTCCCGGAAATGCCAAGACGTTATTAATCTGATTCGGATAGTCGCTTCTTCCCGTTGCCATCACTGCTACATCTTTACCCACTAATTCGGGCTGAATTTCGGGAATTGGATTTGCCATTGCAAATACAATCGAGTCTTTTGCCATCGACCGCACCATTTCGGGGGTAAGTACTCCCGGCGCACTGACACCAATAAATACATCTGCACCTTGGATTGCCCCCGCAAGCGAACCTTGTGCCTTGACTGCAAATTCTTGTTTCTCTTCAGTTAAATCGGTGCGACTGGTGGAGAGAATCCCTTTCGAGTCGCACATCAGAATCGTTTCAGCCCCGGCTTTCCTCAGCAACCGGGCAATTGCTACTCCCGCAGCACCAGCACCGTTAATGACGATGCGGATTTGTGACATTGTTTTATTTACTACCTTCAACGCATTAAATAACGCCGCTAAAGTGACAATTGCCGTACCGTGCTGGTCATCGTGAAAAACAGGAATATCTAATTCGGCACGCAATCTTTCTTCAATTTCAAAGCAACGCGGTGCAGCTATGTCTTCTAAATTTACACCACCGAAAACTGGAGCCAAATTTTTGACTGTACGCACAATTTCATCGGTATCTTGAGTTGCTAGGCACACAGGGAAAGCATCTAGACCCGCAAATTCTTTAAATAGCATTGCTTTACCTTCCATCACAGGCAAAGATGCCTCTGCGCCCAAATTACCTAACCCTAAAACAGCGCTACCATCGGTAACAATTGCAACTGTGTTTTTCTTAATAGTGAGATTGTAAACTTCTTCGGGATTGTCGGCGATCGCACGGCAAATTCTTCCCACTCCCGGAGTATATGCCATCGCCAAATCTGAGACGCTTTTGAGTTCAATTCGACTCGTAATACTAATTTTACCGCCGCGATGTAAATTAAACGTGCGGTCATAAACATCAAGCACGTTGATATCTGGTAAAGCTTTTACTGCTTGCACAATCGTCTCCGCATGTTCGGTACTCGCTGCATCAACCGTAATATCTCGCGTTGACATTGCCCGTGTCTGCTCGATTAGATCGATTTGACCGAGATTACCACCACTCGTTGCGATCGCTTTCGTGACAGTTGCCAACATTCCCACGCGGTTGGGAATTTGTAGACGAATAGTCAAACTAAAACTTGAATTGGGTGTGAGGTTTACCATGCTGAGTATTCTTTTTGAACATTAAATTCTAGATTGAATCGAGAATTTAATGCAACATTTATTTTGTCGATTGTCAGGGATTGCACATTAGTGGTCTATGTCATTAATTTTAATGGTAAATATAAATACCACAGAGACACAGAGTACACAGAGAAAGAGTTGTGCGAGATTTGATACTTAACTAACCCATCAGAACGTCGGACATGGAGCATTAGTGGTTAATGTCAAAAGCACAAAAAACACCCCCCGTTTCTGGAGGGTGTTTTTATTGTTGTAGAGACGTTACATGTAACGTCTCTAGATAATTTCAAATTAACCGTTGATTGCAGGTGCGCTAAGTGCGACAGGAGCAGCATCACCAGCAGCTAAGTCAAGAGGGAAGTTGTGAGCGTTGC
>CAXTCQ010000280.1:0-11292 GCA_964242965.1 uncultured Calothrix sp.
CAACATTAGGACGGGCATCTGCCCATCCCACAAGATAAAAAATACACCATTACCATCATTCCCCCACCTCCACCCGCAAAGGTAAAGTCACCTTAAAACAAGAACCCGCATCAACCTCCGAACTGACCTCAATATCACCCTTCAAAGTTTTCACCAATCGATCGACAATCGCCAAACCCAAACCAGTACTATCAGGAAGATAAGATTTATCCTTAAAGCCAACACGAAAATAAGGGTCAAAAATCTTTTCTTGGTCTTCCTTATCAATCCCCATCCCAGTATCCGAAACAGTTAACGCCCATTGATTACCACTTAACAACTCACATTTAACCTTAACAACCCCAAAATCAGTATAACGAATCGCATTACTCACCAAATTCGTCATGATTTGCTGCAACAACAAACCATCAGTAACCACTTCATCCGGTGCATTCTCACAATCGACAATCATTTGTAAACTTTTACCCCGTGCCAGAGGTTCCATCATTTCGCGCACGTTATCAACTACTTTACGAACATCCGTAATCGCAGGTTGTACCTTCAACGTTCCAGCTTCAAACCGCGAAATTTCTAATGTATCATTAATCAGACGAAGGATATGTCTGCCACTGCGTAAAATACGCTCAATATGCTCTAAATTTGCATATGTCTTTCTAACTTCAGGTCCTTCTCGTTGAATGCGTAAAAACAAATCGGAGTAACCAATAATTGAAGTTAGCGGATTTTTGAGTTCGTGTGCTAAAAACGAAAGATTGTCTTGATTGGTGCGAAGTAAACGAGTTAGTTCTTCATTATTAAGTTTGAGATAACTTTGTAGCTTTTCGAGTTCTTCTATTCTCTCGCTCACATAACTTTTAAAACACTGCGCGATCGCTTCATCAATTACTGCATCAATTACTCGCATCGACCGTATAGCTTCTCCAGTCGTTACGCGCAATAAATCATTCTCTAGAGTCTCAAATATTACCGTTCTTAACAACCGATACTCTCTTGCTATTTCTGATGAGTCGAACCCTTGTTCCGCACGCAGAACTCCATGTTCTAAACTAGCTTTAACTATCGATTGAATATCGCTAGTTTGAAACTCTGCAAGTACCGTTGCCATTGCCTTCAGTACGTCAGGTAAATGATTGATAATTGCTGTATTATTTAGAGTTTCAGCACTTTTAATTTGTTTGTCTTCACGAACTGCCGCAACCCATTTATTAATTATTACATCAGTCTTTTCGAGCAGTAATTCATTAAAATTCATTTTGCGATCGCTTTATTTTATCAAAAATATATATAAGATGTATCACATATACCACAAAAAAACATTTTTCATCTACCGATAGTAATAGTTAGTATTAAAATTGTATAATCTAATAGTAGCGTTACGATACAAAAGACTTATCTTGAGGAAGATAAGTGTACTTCAAAATGATGATACAATCTATCATAATATTTACTCAGAGTCAGTCAGCCTAATCCAGCCACTTAAAATTACAAAGCGAATATGAGTATAGCAAGTAGCTGGAGCGGAGGAACCAAAGTTTGGGGCGAATCTTAATAGTAAGTCTAAGAAGGGTACTCTCAGCCCTAGCCCGTCAGCTAACTTCGTAGGCATTGAGAGGAAACTGAAAAGATAACATTATTTATATTAATGTCGCAATCTTAACGGTGTCCTTGTCTGGTACTGCTCGGATTTATTGTACCTGCATATAAAATCTGCTGAGGTTGTCAATGTTCCAACTGAATTTAGCCGCGATAGCAGCTGTAGCTGGTCAAGCGGCATGGCGGCGGACTAAACCTATTGTCCTGCGCGATAGTTTTTTGCTACCCTGTCTGGGTTTCTTGGGGGTGATTTTGTTGTGGTGGGTAATTGCTCTAGCAAACCATCAACTAATGCCCACCCCAGCCGAAGCACTCGTCGCCAATCTCGACTATATCCTTAATCCATTCTTCGAGCGCGGTCCCGGTAACTTAGGAATTGGTTGGTTACTACTTGCAAGCTTACGTCGAGTACTAATTGGCTTTTCGCTTGGTGCATTAGTTGCCATTCCGCTAGGCTTTTTAGTTGGCATGTCCAAACAAGCAATGATGGCACTCAACCCCATCATCCAAATCTTCAAACCTGTATCACCCCTAGCATGGTTGCCAATTTCCCTCGCTATCTTTAACCTGGCAGACCCTTCAGCAATTTTCGTAATTTTTATCACCTCACTTTGGCCCACTATACTTAACACAGCCTTGGGAGTATCGAGCGTTAACAAAGATTATCTTGACGTTGCACGAGTTTTAGAAATGCCGCGATGGCGACGAATTATCAAAATTATCTTACCTGCTAGTTTGCCCTACATATTCACTGGCTTACGAATTAGTTTAGGAATCGCTTGGCTAGTAATTGTTGCCGTGGAAATGCTTACAGGTGGTGTGGGGATCGGATTTTTTGTTTGGGACGAATGGAGTCGCCTGAATTTAAACTCTGTATTTCTTGCCGTATTAGTAATAGGTTTAACTGGGCTATTACTCGACTACGGCGTAAGCAAAATTGAAGCATTAGTTACCCATCGCAAAGCAAGTAGTTATTGAGCCATTTCACATTTATATTAGATTAAATTCTACCTGTAAGTGGGGGTAGGCATCCCTGCCTGCCTCTAAAAATAGTTAAATTAAAACGAACCGACTCCCTACTTCCTACTCCCTACTGTCATAAAACCGATGAGTAACACCAACAACAATCATTGGACGCGGCGCGAATTCATCAAAGGAATAGGAATTGCCGCCGCAAGTAGTACCATGTCATCTTGCGCTATTAACGCCAACCGTGCCCCAAAAGGTGTATCTAAACAAGCATTAGAAATTGAACAAGTAGTTAATCCCAAAACTTTAGAAAAACCTAACCTTATCGTTGGTTACGTCCCTGTGAACGACTGCGCCCCCTTTGCAGTAGCTTGGGAAAAAGGATTTTTCCGCAAGTATGGTTTAAACGTCACCCTCAGCCGCGAAGCTAGTTGGGGAACTTCCCGCGATGGTATCATTTTCGGACGCTTGGATGCTTCGCCTGTAGTCTGCGGTGCAGTTACAAACGCCCGCACTGGTGCAGAAGGCGCACGCCGCGCCCCGTTATGTGCCGCAATGACAATTCACCGTCACGGTAACGCTCTAACGATGAATAAAGCCATGTGGGAATCGGGATTGCGCCCTTGGAGGGAATACAACGGCAATTTAGAAGCTTTTGGACGTGATTTTCGCAGATATTTTGATAACTTGCGCCCCGAAAATCGCGTTTGGGCAGTGGTACTGAGTTCCGCAATTTATGAATATTTTGTCCGCTACTTAGCGGCAGCAGCAGGAGTTGCCCCTGACGAAGAATTTCGCATCATTATTGTCCCTCCACCCCAAATGGTAGTAAATATGCGAATTGGGTCAACGCAAGGTTATATGGTAGCAGAGCCTTGGAATACGCGGGCAATTTCTGGTAATGAAGGGATTGGTTTTACCTTTGCCCAAGGAAGGGAAATTTGGGAGGGACATCCCGATAGGTTACTAGCAGTAATGGAGTCATTTATTCAGGAAAACCCGAAAACTTATCGGTCATTAGTTAAGGCAATGATTGAAGCTTGCCGATATTGTAGCGACTCGAAAAATCGTGAAGAAGTTGCCAAAATAATTTCTAGTCGTTCGTTTACAGGTGCGAAACCAAAGCTAACTCGTCCGGGAATTGTCGGCGAATATAATTATGGAGGTTTTGATGGTAAAAATAGAACAGTATCATCACCTGACACAACTATATTTTTTGATTATCCGACAAGTTTAGCTACTATTGAAAATGACCATTCCACATTTCTTTGGCAATCTGAAAGTCTATGGTTAATGACGCAAGCAACAAGATGGGGACAAAACAAAGAGTTTCCTAAAAAAGCCGAACAATTAGCTAGAAAAGCTTGGCGAACAGACCTGTATCGAGAAATTGCTCTTGAGATGGGTATTCAGTCTCCAAAAGAGGATTACAAAATTGAACCAGCAGAGAGATTTATTGACAAAAAAGCCTTCGACCCTAGCGACCCTGTCGGTTATCTCAATAGTTTTGAAATTCGGGCAAACCGTCCTAAATCGATTTTTATGTCTTAGAGTAAGCACAAGTGTAAAATATTTTAGTAGCGCGTCAAGCCTATATATAAATATCTTCCCCAATCCCAGAGAACTAATCGTAATTAATTAAGTAGACGCGATACTAGGATGTAACGAAACGTAAAATAACCTACTCCCTACTCCCTAACTAAACTTATTGGAATTTGAAAATGAAATCTACCACTTATCCAAGCAATCAAGACGAGCATAACTCTAACCGTTCGGGATTTTTGGAAGTTATTAACTTATGTAAGTCATACCCTAAACCCGATGGCAGTGAATCTTTAGTATTAGATAACCTCAATCTCACAATTGGTGAAAATGAATTTATTTCCGTAGTTGGACATTCAGGTTGCGGAAAATCTACACTTCTAAAAATAGTAGCCGGTTTAGAAAAAGCCACTTCCGGTTCGGTGCTACTCGATGGTAAAGAGATTCGCAAACCAGGTGCTGAGAGAATGATGGTATTTCAACAATATTCATTATTACCTTGGTTGACGGTACGGGAAAATATTCGTTTAGCAGTAGACGAAGTGTTAAAAAAAGCTAACCGTTCCGAAAAAATTAGTATTGTTAACGACCATTTAACAATGGTAAATTTAACTGCTGCTGCCGATAAATACCCCGATGAACTATCGGGTGGAATGAAGCAGCGGGTGGGAATTGCCCGTGCTTTAGCAATTCGCCCGAAAATGTTATTAATGGATGAACCGTTCGGTGCCTTAGATGCATTGACTCGCGGTAAATTACAGCGGCAAGTGTTGGATATTTGGGAAAATAATCGCCAAGCGGTGATGATGATTACCCACGATGTTGACGAAGCTATTTATATGTCAGACCGCATCGTATTGATGACCAACGGACCTGCTGCTAATATTGGTGAAATTCTCGAAGTTCCATTTTCGCACCCACGCGATCGCGCTGCAATGCGAAACACCAAAGAATATTACGAACTCCGCAACTATGCACTGAATTTTCTCGAACAGAATTTCACTCACGATGAATGAGTTTACTCGCTTTGGAGTCTAAAGCATGATTTTTATGAATTCTAATTCTTGAGCGAATAACTCTAACTTGAGAGAGATGATAAGAATTATACAAAAAACTCAACATGTACTCTGGTCTAATGTATAAAGTTTAAACAAATAGAAACACGCGCACTTGTAAACGCGGTCAAGTTGAAAAAATGTAAGTTGTCCCCATCAAGGATTTGAATTATGCACTCGCCCGATATCGAACGCCAAAACAGTAATAGCAGTAACTTCGTCGATGCAGTACAGCTGGGGTCGGTTCAAAATCATTACAAATCCGGATTAAGCAATCAAGATGCCTTGGAAATTAACAGCTTAGATAAAGTTCGGGATATTCTTTTTGGCAATCAAATGCGGGAAGTCGAGAAAAGATTTGCCCGTTTAGAAGAACGTCTAATTAATGAAAGCGTTAGCTTGCGCGAAGAAACAAAAAAACGTCTTGATACGATCGAAAATTATCTCAAGCAAGAAGTTGAATCGCTATCAGAACGGCTCAAAAGCGAGCAAGGGTCGCGCAATGAAGCATTACAAGCACTTACAGAAGATAGCAAAAAAATTACCACAGCTTTAGAAAAGAAACTGACGCAATTTGACGAACAAACTAGTAATAGTCAGCGCGAAATGCGCGAGCAAATTCTCGACCAGTCTAAAAAATTGCAAGATGATATCCGACAAAAATACGAAGAGATGTTAACTTTATTGCAACGCGAATCGGAAGAATTACGCAATGCGAAAACCGACCGTTCGACGTTAGCAAGTTTATTCAGCGAACTTGCAATTCGCCTTAGCTCGCAGCCTTAGCTGACTAGAATGATTTATATATGAGATACTCATTCTCTATGAGACAATTATAGCAACGGATAGTCAGCTTAGAACAGTGATTAACTTACACAATACGCGGGCTATCACGTTCCTTGTCCTAACAGCTTTGGCTACAGTTATATGAAAGAAAATGTCTCAACAGTCCGGTATTAAATCAGATGCGGTTAAGTATCGATGACGAAGTAGGGGGTTTGAGCGATGAGTGACTATACCACGAATGGATTTTCCCAAGAATCCCCGAATACAAATTATTCACAAGCAAACGACGAATTTGCCGAACTTCGGAAATTATTACTTGGAATCGAACCGAGTCAACTTAATCAACTAAAGGAGCAGCTCGAAAATCTGCAAATTAAACCCGAAGATATTAGTCGTCTGCTTCCTCAAGCAGTTGTTCTGCGGACGATGCAGGATAAACAATTGAGCGAGTCAATGATACCCACGATTGAGCAAGCGATTCAATCTTCGGTAAAACAAGACTTAAATATTATGGCAGAAGCGATTTTTCCGATTATTGGACCTGCAACTCGTCGTGCGATCGCAACCGCACTCGACCAGATGGTGCAATCGTTAAATCAAACCCTCGAACATAGCGTATCACCTCAAAGCTTCAAATGGCGACTCGAAGCAAGACAAACTGGGAAAAGCTTTGCTGAGGTTATATTGCTTCGCACCTTAGTTTACCGTGTCGAACAAATATTTCTGATTCACAAAAAGACCGGATTATTACTTCAACATATTGTCGGACTCCAAGTAGTAGCTCAAGACCCAGATTTAGTCTCGGCAATGCTGACAGCAATTCAAGATTTTGTCAAAGACTCCTTCAGCGTTCATAAAGAAGATGGACTGCAAACACTCCAATTTGGTGAGTTAACAGTTTGGATTGAAGAAGGTCCCCAAGCAGTTCTCGCAGGAATCATTCGCGGCAATGCTCCCGAAGAATTAAGATTAGTATTTAAGGACATAATCGAAAAAATTCACCTTCGACTTTACCGCGAACTTAACAATTTTCAAGGAGAAAGCGAACCATTTGACGCTAGCAAACCTTATCTTGAAAGTTGTTTAGAAGCTCGTTATCAAGTCCCAGCCAAAAAAAACTTTAATTACGCATGGGTGTTAATCGGATTAATTAGTCTGAGTTTGGGAATTTGGGGATTTTTGACAATTCGAGACCAACAACGCTGGAATAGCTATGTAGAACAGCTTAACTCGCAACCTGGAATAGTAGTCACTGAAGCTCAAAAACGCAATGGAAAATATTTTATTGCTGGAATGCGCGACCCTTTAGCAATAGAACCATTATCATTATTACAAAAATTTCATATAAAAGAGGAAGCTATCAAAGCTAACTGGGAACCTTACCTATCTTTAGAACCAGAATTGTCTATCGAACGTGCGGAAAAATTGCTGCAACCACCAAAAACAGTCTCGCTCAAAACCAACCAAAATGGCGTTTTATCTGCAACTGGTTCTGCACCTCGACAATGGATATTAGAAACGCGCAAAATATGGCGTTTTATTCCAGGAATTACTCAATTTCAAGAAGAAAACCTTGTTGATTTAGATATTACGCAACTAAATTTATATAAAAAGCAACTCGAAAAAGAAGTACTGTTATTTCAGGAAGGAACAACCGAATTATTACCGGGTGAAGTGCCTAAACTACAAAATACTATTTTGGAAATACAAAAATTTATCGATGCTGCAAAATCTCTGAGAAAGAATGTACAGATTAGAATAATTGCACATACAAATCGAACTGGAACTGAGCAAGAAAATATTAAACTTAGCAAAGCGCGTGCAAATGCGATACTATTTTATTTGGTATCAAACGGAATTAACAAAAAATACTTTACCTCTGTGGGTATGGGTTCGGTTCAGCCGACGAATCGACAATTAGCAAAACCGGATATTCTCAACCGTCGAGTTAACTTTAAAGTATTTATCGCCGATACTCGCAACTAAATTATTTGATAATTGTTTTTATATGTTACAAAAAAAAATTTGTATGGTTGGTGCATTTGCGACAGGAAAAACAAGTTTAATTGCTAGATTTGTCCACAGCATATTTTCGGAAAAATATCAAACAACTGTCGGTGTCAAAATTGATAAGAAACAAGTTAATTGTAAAGGTAAAGAATTAAACCTAATTTTGTGGGATTTATACGGAGAGGATGAATTTCAAAAAGTGCGGATGTCTTACCTACGGGGTTCATCGGCGTATTTGTTGGTAATTGATGGAACTCGACGACATACTTTAGAAACAGCTTTTAAATTACGAACGCGAGTCGAAGAGACGATTGGACAAGTTCCCTTTATTTTGGTAGTTAATAAATCAGATTTAGGCGATGAATGGGAAATTGATACAAATGAAATAAATGAATTAATGCAAGAGGGTTGGAATGTGATTCAAACAAGCGCCAAAACAGGTCGCGGGGTTGAAGAAGTTTTTCAAGTTATTGCTCAGAAAATATTGGAGGGATAGATGTTAGATATGCCTAATCCCATTATCGCCTATTTAGTTACTCTCATGCTCGAAAATCGTTCGCTTGCCTACCTTTTAGTTAAAAAAGATGGTTGCTTGTCAGCTTGGGGGGGAAAATTAGCCGATTATGGAGTTACGAACTTAGAAAAAGGGCTAAATATCGGACAGCAAATATTTTTTTTGGAAGGTCTTTTACCATTAGATGATTTTCCTTTAGTCTTACCTCGCTTGAAAACCGAAGACGGAATTTGTGCCGATGTTCACCTGTTTCCATCTGAAGAAGGAGATTGGATACTGCTTTTAGATGCCACACTTGATGAGATGCAGCTATCGCTAATTCAACAACAAGCAAATGATTCGATTCTATTACAAGAGAAGTTAACTCGAATTTTAAATCAATAAACTAGAAGTTAGAAGTCAGAATTTAGAAGTTAGGAGTTAGGAGTTAAAAGTTAGGAGTTAGAAGTTAGGAGTTAGAAGTTAGGAGTCAGAATTTAGAAGACATAGGACTTACGCAAAGCCCCCCTTTTTAAGGGGGGTTGGGGGGATCTCATTCTTAACTGAACCGTATTGCTTTATACCCTACGAAGAAGCAAGCTACATACAAAATTGATTCTGGATTCTGACTCCTGGGTGCTGAATCATTCTTGGTAAAATTAAATCGATAAATATAAGCGGCATGTCAAAAATTATGAGTAATATTACAGGAGATTTGTTTGCTGCCTTAAAAATTCTCGTTTTAGAACGTCTCGACGTTGGTTGCTTCCGAATAACTGGAACAGTGCCAAATTGGTTGACACAATTTTGCCGTCGAAGAATAGCAACCGGGATGGAAGTATTAATACCAGAAGAATTTCCTTTTTTAGAAAACTTTTTAATCGATGCTGAGGAATTTTGGCAGCAAAATAGCGATACTCAACTAAAATCTGGTTTATGGATAGATATCGATTTAGCTGGTAATGAATGTTACTTTGAAGCTTCGGCAATTAATGTAGATAATAAACGAATATTATTAATCGAGCTTTCCACTGAAGATTATCATGAAAAACAATCATTAATTCAAAAAGCCCGTGAGAATGAATTAAATTATTATCAATTAATTAAGGAAAATCAAAAGAAGGAAATTTTGATTCATTGTATTATTCATGATATTGCTGGGCAACTAAGTGGTATTAATTGTTGTTTAGCGCTACTTGAATTTGAAAACTTAACACCCAAAGGTAAAGAACGCTTGCAAATTGGTCGAAAGCAATCGATTAGGCAAGAAATGCTAATTAGGGAAATATTAGATGCATTTTCTGCCGAGATACAATCGCTTGAGTATTTTACAGTCGATGCCGAACAAGCACCCAATATTTTAAATGCAGCCAGAGAAGTTATTGAATTTCTCACTCCAACTTTCGCACTTAATAAAATGCACTTAAAGCTAGTAACCGACATTGATTTGAGTGCAGACTGGAAAGTTGTTGGTGATAAATCGCGTTTAGAACGGGTTATTACAAATTTAGTAGAAAATGCTTTTCGTCACAGTCCTGAAGAATCAACTGTAGTAATTGATTTAAAACAAGATGATAATTATATTCGCGTTGCGATTGATGATGAAGGAAGTGGTGTACCTGAAAAAATGGTTGGAAGTTTATTTCAAAAATTCTCTCAAGGAAAAGGAAAGTCCGGTCGAGTTGGATTAGGGCTTTACTTTTGTCGAATTACAATCGAACGATGGGGTGGCGAAATTGGTTATTCACCCCGTTTAGAAGGTGGTTCGCGGTTTTGGTTTTCCTTACCAAAACCGAGAAGAATTTGAGAGAGGATGTTTGGAAAGTATCAAAATTTACGTAGAAAATTTTAGATTCCCCCCCTTAAAAAGCAGGGCTGTTTCCTGAATGGGCGAGAAAATCAGTTTAGCACACGGTATTGTAGGGGCGCTCTTTACCCCGCCCCTACGACTAACCTAAATGCAAACGAAAAAATCAAAAATACCACAAAGCCGTGGCTTTAAGCCACGGCTTTGTTCAGATTAGCACTTACTGCTTTAAACCTGGAGCAGTTTTTCGGGTCAGCGAGGAGTTTGTAGTTACTTAGTAACCGATGAAATGTAATACATCGCGTAGGACGCTGTAACCTGCTGCATCCCACAATAAATAGGCAAGAAATCCGATTGCTGCCAAACGACCATTCCACAATTCAGCTTGTGGGGTGAAACCAAAAAGAAAAGCGTTGCGGTCTACACCGTTATAAGCTTTAGCTGCGGTTGTTAAATCGGTTGTAGGTGTAGTTTTAGGAGTTTGCATTGTTTTTCCCTTAAATTCGTTGATGGTTAATAGTTAATGATTAGTTGTCGAATGGTTATTAGTACAATTAACAAACCATCGACAACTAACTCAAATTTAGTAGCCAACAAAGTGCAATACATCGCGGAGGACGCTGTAACCTGCTAAGTCCCACAGCAAATAGGCTAGAAATCCAATTGCTGCCAAGCGACCATTCCACAATTCAGCCTGTGGAGTGAAGCCAAAAAGAAAAGCGTTACGGTCTACACCGTTATAAGCTTTAGCTGCGGGTGTTAAATCGGTTGTAGGTGTAGTTTTAGGAGTTTGCATTGTTTTATTCCCTTAAATTCGTTGATGGTTAATATTCCGATGATTAGTAGTTGTTAATTGGTAATTAGAACAAACCAGGAACAACTAACTCAAAATTACTAGCCGATAAAGTGCAATACATCGCGGAGGACGCTGTAACCAGCCAAGTCCCACAATAAATAGGCAAGAAATCCGATTGCTGCTAAACGACCATTCCACAATTCGGCTTGTGGGTTAAAACCAAAAAGAAAAGCATTACGGT
>CAXTCQ010000281.1:0-11257 GCA_964242965.1 uncultured Calothrix sp.
AATCGTAATCGGGTTTAATTGCGATCGCTTGGTCGTAGGATACAATTGCCTCTTCATAATCTTTAAGTTGACCAAAGCATCTTCCCTGTAAAAACCAATCTTCAGCATCCCCGCGAATTTCGACTAGTTTCTTTGCATTTTGTAAAGCTGTAGTATAATCGCTTTTCTCATAGTAATCTTCGTACTCCTGGAAATAAGCACTTAGACGCGGGTCTTGGTCTTCTTCCGCTTCCATTGCAGCCAATGCTTTAATAATATATTCGCGTTCTAATACCGCATCATCTGACAACGTTTCTAAAGACTGTCGATACTTAAAATCATTCCTTTCATCAGATAAATCTCTATATGATAATGCATTAAAGCTAACTAGGGAATCATCAATATCAAAATAACTAGCAAATTCTCCATCTATTCCCAAACGCTGTTGCAATTCTTCCTTGGTATACCAACAGCGCAAAAAATCTACAAATAATCTTATCGGTTCCTCGCGCTGTTTCTTAACTTCCAAACAAAACCGCATCAAAGGTTCGCGCAGTTCGTAAAATGATTCCTTACCAATCATTTCTGACATTACATAACCCTTACCGCGTAAATCTTTAAGTTGACTCGATGTAGTTTGATGGGTAATAAAACAGCGTTGGGCTATTTCTTCCACCATTACAGGATGACGACGTTCGACTAAAAGTTCGATAATTTTTCGTTGCTGTTGCGATAACCATGACATCCGCGCTTGATAATATGGTGTCAAATCATCGAGCATCCGCATGAAGGGTTCGACTAAATCATCGAGGGATTTACGAGTTAGGAATTGCGAAAAAATTACGTAAACGCGGGGATTTCCACCTGCTAGATGATGCATGGCACGAATACGCGAACTTCCTACAGGTGTGCGGATGAATGATTCGAGTTCGCTATCTCCTTCTAATTCGGCAATTTGTCTTAGTAAATCTATCGCTTCGTCGATTTCTAAATCTTCTAAATAGTGGGGATAGAAAAAACCATAAAATGGGTCTTCGCGTCGGCTGACTCCATCGAATAAACTTTGAGCAGTAGCTAAAATAGTAATAAATGAATAATTTTGTATATATGCCCGCAGTTGTTTTTGTCCAATATCACCTAAGCCATTAAATAAATCATCTAAGTTTTCTGCTATTAGTAATAACGTGCGTTTGTCAACAAATTCTCTAAGTAATGATGCAGCTTTTAATTCGGCTGCTTCTTGCGTTAACTTATACAGTGCTTCAACTTGCTGATTTAATTTACTATTATATTCAGCGGGATATTCTTTTTGTAAGGCACGAAATATCCGCAACAATAAATCTAAAAAGGAAGTGACTCCCCATTCCTCCTCGCGCAACCAAGCAATTGCTAACTTATCGTGTAAATCATTGATTTTAGAAACGCGGTGATAAACCAATGTCACCATATGGGTTTTACCAATACCCCGCATCCCTAGCAATAAGCGAAAGTGTTTATTTTCTGAAGTTGCACTTTCAGATATTGCTTCGACTAAATCATTTGCTAAATTATGCCGCTGGACAAAGATTTTTTCCAGTGTTTCTGGTGGCATTAAACTAGGTGTGAACCGCGAGAGAAAGGTACTTTTCATATATTTATGAATTTCTTTATAAATTTTTTAGTAATAAAATATATTTTTGTAGGTTGGGTGTAGCGATAGCGAAACCCAACTAATACGTTGGGTTACACTTCGTTCCACCCAACCTACGTTATCGGGAGAATGTAGAGACGCGAAATTTCGCGTCTCTGTCTCTGTTTTTTATTTACCCCCGCAATAAATTCCAATAACGCTGAATAAGCGAATAGCGGAAACTATATGTACGGTCACTTTTACGAATAACATAATAATCGCGTTCTAAAAGCCTCAATACTGCTCGTGCGATTTCCTTATCTTGCATTTCCGGCTCAGTTTTAATACGATTAAACAAATCATCAAATAAAAGCGGCTGGTCTGTAACTGCCAATATATCGAGCATATTTAGCGCATAATTACGCTGCTCATGTTTATAATAATTGTCAATGCGATCGCGGTAATGATCCATCCTCCAAGGATTAAGCGGGTCTATCAAACAATCATCGATAATTTCCGAAATCTTGGCTGCATCAATTATGCTGCGTCGCATTTTCAATTTTAGAACCAGATGATGAATATAAAAAGGAATTCTATCGACTGCTTGAGAAATAGCAGCAGCAGTTTCATATACATTTGATGTTATAATATTTTCCCCTTCGAGTAAGCGACGTGCTAGCAAAGCAGCATCATTATCTGATAGCGCTGGTACATCTGCCGCATACATATCGTTTACTGGTTCATTGGTGTACCCTGCCTGCTTTAACGATGCGATCGCGTGATGCAATCCTATCGAACCTGTAAATACCATCCTCACATCAGGATAAGTCTGACGCAATGCCCGCAATGTATCTAAAACTTCCATTGCTTCTTTGTCGCCAATATTACTCAGCATATAAGGCACTTCATCCCAAAACAAAATCACCTTACGGTCTTGATTTTCCAGCAAATCAGCAATCGTAGCCGTTAGTAGTTGCTTCCAATTAGCAGCAGCAAACTCAGGTAATTTGACACCCATTGCTTCAGTACCACTTAACTGCGTCAACAGTTGCCGCGTTCGTCTCGCAGTTCGCCGAAATTTACTCAAATATTCTTCAACATCTTGCAAAACTGCTTCAACAAATTCTAGAGGATTACGCACCCTCTCTAAGTCGTGGTATATCGCTAATTTATCCGGTAGCGGTTGTGCTTGCATCTTCTTAATAATGCAAGTTTTTCCCATCCTCCGTTCTGCACTTAATACAAGACTTTGACGTTCCAATATATCCCAAAAGTCTAAAATCAGGCTATCTCGTCCCACAACTTCGGATGGTGCAACTTGTCCCCCTGGATTTGCCTTCATATTTCAACTTGGAGTAAAGTACGTCATTTTTTTGTACGTTGATTTTAACGTACTTTTTTAAACTCCATTGTCTCCATACATATCCTCGCGTCGGAGAGAAAGATTTGGGTTCCAAGAACCAAGATTGTGAACGGGAAAATCCCTAAGCGAATTTTTAACCAATGGAAACTGAAATTCTTCGATTACCAAAACGACTTCATACTCTCCGGGAGGAATATTAACAGGAATATCTAATCTCAATTTCCCATCGTTATTAATCTTGACTATTGTTTGAAAGGTTCTCATATTTAATGCTTTGTTTACTCGTACTGTTCGCCTTAAATCATAAGGACTTATCGATAATCGATATATTAAAGCTACTTTCAGCTAATTTAACCATAGATGGTCTTCGGGGCACGGCACTGCCGTGCCCCTACATATGTCCTATTATTTACCCGAAAACTGCTGTAACTCATAACTTGCCCTATAAGTATAAGATCCTATTTACAGTTGATAGAGTAACTAATTTTACATACAAAATCCGATACTCTAATAGTCCTCTTTCAGAGGACTTTCGCTATTAGCCAGGGACTTACAGTCCCTGGCGGACGAAAACGCAGTCGAGCAATCCATAAATATTTATTTTTTTATACTTAAAAACCTAACTAGTCTAAAATGACAGTTAATTCAAAACACTTTCCCCTGACTTGATCTGACTCCCAGCACAATCAAACATATGTAACCCAAACTGCTGCGACAACTCCTCGCACACCTTCACCCCCCGCACGCTATTCCCCCGTGCATCTAACAAGGGTGAAAACACAGCAATCCCCATCTGTCCCGGAACCACAGCAATAATTCCCCCACTCACCCCGCTTTTTGCCGGAATTCCGACTTTATACGCCCATTCTCCGGCAAAATTGTACATCCCGCAGGTGTACATCACGCTGAGGATATCTTTTATATAGCGACTATCAACTGCTTGTTCCCCAGTTACCGGATTAATCCCTTTATTCGCTAGCGCTGCTGCCATCACAGCTAAGTCTTGACAATTTACCATTACCGCGCATTGCTGAAAATATAAATCCAATGCTTCCTCGATCCGCTCGTCAATCATGCCAAAATTAAGCATGAGATGCGCCATTGCCCGGTTGCGGTGTCCGGTACTGCGTTCCGAGGTAAACACCGAAATATCTACGTACACATCGCGTCCAATATAGCGGTGAAACATATCCAGCAAGCGGTTGAGACGTTCGGTCGCACCCCCACCTTTGATGAGACTTGTGGTGGCGATCGCACCCGCGTTTACCATCGGATTATACGGTCTTTTCGACTGCTCGTCTAAAACAATCGCGTTGAATGCCTCTCCTGTCGGTTCGACTCCGACCCTTGTTAGCATGTAGTCTCGACCTCGGTCTTCCAATGCTAACCCGTAAACAAATACTTTAGAAATCGACTGAATTGTAAATAAATGGCTGAAATCCCCAACTCGGTAAACATCTCCATTCACTGTTACGATGCAAATGCTGAATAAATCTGGATTGACTTTTGCTAATTCTGGAATATAGTTTGCAACTCCACCATCAGCCGTTAATTTGTATTTAGAGTACAAATCATCTAAAAATTCTGCGAATGAGGACGTAAAAAGTTCTAAATCTCCTGAGTTGACCATGCAGCTAGTAGCTTGACGCTAATAATTTATATACATATCCAAAAATATTATGTCGCAGGTTGGGCATCTCGCCTGACTTGCAAATAATTGGACGCATGATGTCTATCAACAGCGATATCTATCTGTAAATTGGCAACTATATAATTTTCAAACCAATAATTAATTAAACTTATCCTACATCCACGTAGTTATTTACCCGGTATCAAGTCTCAAACATTTGCACCATAATCATCATCAACCGCCCTTATCTTGACAACGGGAAACTAACAATTTATTTAAGTATTAAAATTAATTATATAAATTAAACAAAAGTATCAAATGCTACTAACAAGATGTTGGTAATATTACTTTTACCTAAGTAAAATTACTATATCAGTAGCGTGATTTAGATAACTATATCTTTTGATACTTTACCGATTAATTAGCTTTGCAGCTACTTAATACTGACTTAATTGAATACCAAACTAAGGATGCTAATTTTGGCTCCTTTGCCATATTCACGACCTATGGCAACTGTACTGAAGTCAAATATAGAGGGGGTTTCGAGTTATTTTAGCTAGGAAATATTAAAACTATATTGGTTGATTTGGTAACAATCTATGATTAAGTTTTAATAAATTTATAATATTTTTTAAAAAAAATTGTTACAGAGCTACAAGCTAGATTATGGTTAGCTTTCAACCAAAAAAAGTACTTTCAATTTGACTGAATTTACCAAAGTTTACGCTAAAACCCCGATCCCCAAGTGCAGAGCTTCATGTTAGTCTGTTGCAGTCACAATCAAAAAGTGAAAACGGAACGAGTTTGAGATTGGCAGGAGTTTCACCGCATTGCGTGCAGAAGCAAAACTAATCGAGATCCGATTCTTACCGTCGCTTTAAAAATTCGGACGCATGAATCAAAGACATTTACTGACTGCTTTCGCCTTGTTTAGTACTATTGCGGGAACACCCTCGATTGCTCGAAGCCAAACGAACAATCAAGTTCCTCTTCCTCCACCTTTGCCATCGAACGATGTCATGAAAGTCGGAGAGTATCAAACCCCAAAGGGTAGCCCCATAGATACGATGGTTGCTGAAATTCAAACTCACAACCAGGCAGGACGACAAGCGGCAACAATCTACATCCGTAATATTCCAGTTATCACCTTTGTTGGTCAACAACTAACAGCTTCTTCGGAAACCAAAGTTGGTGCAACTGCCCAAGCCCAAGATAATCTCAAAGGTGAAACTGCTAGCACAGATTTATCAAACCAGGGCAATCTCAGTAACGAGGACCCGGTGCAAAGAGCAAGCATAGTAGCTGCTCGTCTTAATGACCTAATCCAGCAAAAAATCGATGCTAGCAAAATTACGGTGAGTTGGCGAGGTGGTGAAACCCCTGCTTCTGTAGCCGAGAATAAAGGTTTAGCAAACCAACAAGAATTGAGCGATCGCTACGTTATTCAAGTTAATGGTCGAGAACTTGTAGCGATTGATAATAGTACTAGTCTGCCCGATTCAACCAACAATCGCGCCGCTGATGCATTGCAAGCAACAAATCGCTTGCGGAGACTGCTTGGTAATGCATCTCCAATCAATGAGATTACAGATTTTCCAACCAAATCTCCCTCAATCGGAATACCAAAATTACCGGGGATTAAATTGCCCGACGAGATTTCAGTTGGGCCAATCAAATTGACTCTTAAGGGTAAAGCTTCGTTTTACGGTTACGATGGTTCTGGCAATCGTACCGCTACAGGGGAACGCTTTAATCCCGAAGGTATGACGGCCGCCCACCGTAACTTACCATTTGGTACGCGAGTGCGCGTCACTAATACCCGCAACGGTCGTTCGGTAGTTGTGCGAATTAACGATCGAGGACCGTTTATTCGCGGTCGAGTTCTTGACCTTTCCTATGGTGCTGCCCGGATTTTAGGAATGTTAGGACAAGGCGTTGCACCAGTTAGAATTGAGGTTTTAGGACGTTAGAGTTTAGCAAAACCTCGATCTTTATAATCTTATAATGCTGGAGGTAGGTTAGATGCCTATCTTTAGCATTTTTTGTTTTTGGGGAGATTCTGCTTCTATAATTAGCACGAACCTAATCAGAAGTTATAGTAGAACGCGAATAATACTAGAGCGCGAATCGAAAGCGCGAATAATATACAAATCGACTATTTATTATTCACTATCTTAAATCATCCTGGAGGTAGCTCGTATCTTCCGGAGGTTTGAGATATAAACTAACGGGGGAGGGATCGATAAAATTAGGGGTATTTTGTGCGCCTGCTAACCACAGTTGCGGCTTTACGCTGCTATTTAGCCAAACTAGGCTCAGAACAAGAGGATTTACACTTCATAGAGCCGCTACAATTTGAAGTAACGGGTTCTCATCAGACAGCGGTCGGTTTAATTCCGACAATGGGAGCTTTACATCAAGGGCATCTAAGCTTAATTAAACGGGCACGGTCAGAAAATGCTACCGTAATTGTAAGTATTTTCGTCAATCCCTTGCAGTTTGGTCCAAACGAGGATTATCAATATTATCCCCGTAGATTAGACCAAGACCGGGAATTTTGCGAACAAGCTGGAGTTGATGCGATTTTTGCACCGACTCCGGAACAAATGGGAATAACCGAGAAGAATATACAAGAGTCAAAAGTAATACAGGTTATCCCTCCATCTGCTATGATATCTGGCTTGTGTGGTCGTTTTCGGTTAGGTCACTTTCAGGGTGTAGCTACGATTGTTACTAAGCTTTTCAACTTGGTGCAACCCGACCGAGCCTATTTTGGCCAAAAGGATGGTCAGCAACTAGCGATTATTAAAAAGCTAGTTGTGGATCTCAATTTGCCAATCGAAATTGTTGCTTGTCCGACGGTACGCGAAGCATCGGGTCTGGCTTTAAGTTCGCGCAATCAATATTTGAGCGCGACCGAAAAAGACCAAGCTGCGGTGTTGTATCGAGCCTTGCAACTAGCAACGGCAGCTTTTAAAGCTGGTGTTCGCAAAACGACTGAATTAATTGCACTTGTTCACAAAGAAGTGGCAATGGTCAGCAATGTCTTAGTGGAATATATTGAATTGGTTGAGCCGACTACTTTAATGCCTATTAAAACTATTGAGGAGGAAGGAATGCTGGCGATCGCAGCTCGTCTTGGTTCTACACGTTTAATCGACAACACCATGCTACGCTCGCGCAAGCCTGTTATCGCCATTGATGGACCCGCTGGTGCTGGTAAATCCACAGTTGCCCGACAAGTGGCAGCAAATCTGGGTTTAGTATATTTAGATACAGGTGCTATGTATCGGGCGGTGACTTGGTTGGTTCAAGACTCAAATATTGCTCTTGATGATGAATGCGCGATCGCAGAATTAGCTTCGCAGTGTGTAATCGAACTTGCTCCCAGCCAGAATCTGAGTTCCCCGGTTCAGGTTTGTATCAACGGTCATGATGTCACCCAAAAAATTCGGACTCCAGAGGTAACATCAAAGGTATCGGCGATCGCTGCACAAAGTGCAGTCCGACAGTCCCTGGTTAAGCAACAAAAATATTGGGGAAAAAAAGGCGGTTTAGTTGCCGAAGGACGCGATATTGGTACTCATGTTTTCCCTGATGCGGAAGTTAAAATATACTTGACTGCATCAGTAAGCGAGCGTGCCCGTCGTCGCCAGCAAGACTTTAAAAAACAAGGTTTACCTGAGTTGGATTTAGAGCAGCTGGAAAAAGACATTGCCGAACGCGACTGGAAAGATAGTACCCGCAAAGTTTCCCCATTGCAAAAAGCCGCTGATGCTGTGGAAATTCAAAGCGACGGCTTGCATATTACTGATGTAACCGCACAGATTATTAATTATTATCAACAGCGTTTATCGCAGTTGTAATCTGTACGGTTAATTGCTAGTTGTAGGGTGCTACATGAGTGGTGAGTGAGTTAATTGCGCTCCTCACCGCCATTAGCCATCTTGCCCGATCGTAGAGCATCAAATCGTTCATTGTTTAAATCAATTTGCAGCGCTCTTGTTTTGTAGCGGGGATTTAAGCCCTGCTAATATACTTACTACCGTTTTTAGGTACAATCAAAGCCCCAAGTTTAGTTTAAAAATCAATATAAACATTACTTATCTACGTGTAGCAAATTAAACTGCGTATTTATCATTTGTATGTGTTATTTTTAGTGATGTATTAAATAGTTGAGAAATTAATTAAAAAACAAATAATAATTAATATATTCATTTGAGCCTTGAAATTTAGAAAAATTATTTATAGGTTTGCTATTTTATCATTGTTAATACTGTCTATATATGTATTTATTGAATCTTTGCTCAGAAAAGCAAATAACTTGTCGATAAACATATTGTTGTAATTATTACACCAATTTTCCCTGAATACTTAAAATTGAGTTGTTAAAAACTGCTTAACTATTGTGCGTGAAGTCTCCTAGAGATGATAAAAAGGTTATCATCATGGATCTATCGAGCTATAGGTACGCAATACACAATTGGGGGAGTTGAAGAAGCGGTGAACTACGGTTTACGCTCAAAGAAAGACCAAGTACAATAGTACTATATTGTATTTGCCACAACCGAGATCGATTTGCACAACACGAACCAGCCAGAAACGATGAAAGCATCTGCAAAATTTGACTTCGAGGACGAGAAGTTTAGCGCACCACCTTCTCAAGTCATCCCCTGGTGCCAAATGATTAATCCGCGCTACGGCAGTGACGGTATGCAATCTTACGGGTTTGCAATCAAGTTAGACAATGCCCAAGCTGTAGGCTTTGAACCAGATGACACCTGGCAGCAAACCGAGCATGAATTTAGTTCCGGAGTCGAAACGGTGTATTTAACTAGAAGCCCGCGAATAGTTATGGTACGTCGGGGACCTTTATCTGTCAAAGACCGCGAAACTGGAATTAAACTTGGGACACTCCGCGATAATTATGATGCCTTTTTAGCAGATAAACTTAAATTTAAAACTTACACTCGCTATTTAGTTTTTTTGGTTGGCGAAAATAAAAAGTTTTTGCATAAATCACCATTACAATTAACACTTCATGGAGTTGCTGGGGCAAGTTTTGCTAAAACTTACTGCGAATACCAACAAGGAAGACCATCGGGGGGGTTTGTTGTAGAGTTAGAAAAAGCATATGCAAGTTATCGGCAGCAATCGTTTGCCCCCAAAGGTAATTTATTTCATGCACACGGCATTTTTTGCCCAATTATTGACTGTGAGGAAAGAGGAATCCAACCCAACACAGTTTTAGTTTCTTCAACAGTTGATTATAAACACCCGACTGTCAGCACATTAACGCAGTATTTAATTGCGTCCGACTCGGAAGAAGCGGCAATTATTGCCAAAACATTTGAAGAATACAAGGATTTTGGTAAAGAACAACCTCGGACTGAAAATAACAATAATAACGGCAACAAAAACGGTAATCATAACAGAATGGTAATGGCTAGTGCGCCAAGTTCATCTTACGTTTATGCAGACGAAGACGATTTTGCATACCCACCATATTAGGGATTAGGGAGTAGGGAGGTGGGGAGAGTAGGGGAGTGGGAAAAGAAAATAATTATTAACTCCTAACTCCTAACTCCTAACTCCTAACTCCTAACTCCTAACTCCTAACTCCTAACTTCCTCTTCAAGAAAGTAACCTTGGATTTGCAGTTAATATAGTTAAATTTGAGCCGCTAAAATCAGCATCGTGCGTTACTAACTTTAAATTATTCACCCGACATAATTCTGCTAAAACTTGGTCGTTAAAATCAGCTTCTCCACCTGCATATTCAATTAATATCGAACCAATTTCTGCTGACTCAAATCGAATTTTTGCAGGTTCCGACTTTTCTAAAATTTTTCTAGCACGTCGGGCAATCTGTTCGGCAACCGGCTTAAAGCTGGAACTATTACGAAAAAGTTTGAAGTCACCCGGCTTTAATTCTGATGGCAATTTATTATAAAAAAACCTAGCATAGGCATTAATGAACTCGGATAATACTAGCGCATCTAATACTATCTGACATCCTGCACCGCGAATTCGGCGCAATGCCGAAGTATAAGCATACCTATACTGCGAAGATATATGACTGGGTGGACCATATATATACATCCAGATATTCGCATCGAAAAGTACCCCGTCATGTGAGTGAAAGTGGTAGGTTTCGATGGAATAGACTTGTTTATTCATAGCGAATCTTCGCCCATAACTTCGATAATTGCATCCCTAAATCGTTGCGGATGATTTAAGTAGTCTTTCACATCTTGGATAACACATTCAATATCGGCTGCATCATCTGGGTCGATATCGATAAGACTCAAGCAATTTTCGATTTGTGCTTCTGGAAAATTTGCGTATAAACGACAAAATGCCTCTGCAAGAAATGCCGAAGTCATATCTTTGCCATTTTTAAATGAGAGACGCACTTTTTTGCCTGCTAGCATTGCTGCGGCAACATGTTCGTAAACGCGCTTTCCATCCTCGCATACTACACAAAAATTGTCGTTAATAACATCTGTGACGCAAATCGTAACAGTATTGTCAGGGTAGGGGTGCGAAGTTGGGGGATGCGAAGAAATGGAGCGATTCATGTAGAAAAGGTAATGCCATTTTCAACTCTTGATTGTAGCCCGATATGGGGTGCAATTTCGGCGCGTAGAATACTAGATTTGGAACGGGGTAAGGG
>CAXTCQ010000282.1:0-11236 GCA_964242965.1 uncultured Calothrix sp.
GAACTACACCCGCAACGAGTAAACCAACTAACCCAGGTAGTTTTAGTCGTTCAAATAACGGTGGTATAGCAAATATAACTATAAGAAGAATTGTAAATGCAATGAAAGGACTATTTATTAGCAAGGTGAGTATCCTTATTTAGTAATTTGTTAACTTGTACAAAAAATATGTAACTACACCTATCGCTAATGGTCGGTGTCAATTTCGTTATTGTTTAAAGAATCCGAGTCTCCTAAAGAAACCTGGATTCTAAGCTGCACGAAAAAAATTGAATTCTTAACACGATAAAGCTTGCACGAGCGTTTCCTGTTCTACCGGAAGGTGGGAATTTTGCAACCGAAGAAAATAATTAGCGTGGTGTCATAGAATACCTTCAGAGAAAAGGCTTCACAGTGCCACCGCGAAGTAATTAAGTATATTTACGATGCCGACGCGCAAAGTGCAACAAAAATGTGAATGTGGCGATCGCTTTTAAAGCCAAAGGAAAATAGCGAAAAAAGCAAGCGAGATTTTCCGGAATTACTAACCTTACTGTAGTAGTACTTATCAGAGCTATTAATTATAACTCACTTCTATAAATAACCCTTGGGCACATAGCCCAGCAAAACCCGGTCGTAATAATCGGGTTTTGAAGTTTGTAAGCATAATTTCTACTAGTACTAATTTGTATCAAAAGTACGTAGTTATAATTTTTTCCTGTTCGGGATCTTATTTAAAGAATAACTGCAATGTAAGTAAGAAACCTTTTTTTCCGCTATGAATCCTACTAAAATTCACTTAGTAAGTCGTGTTAAAGATTGCACCTTAGCCGTTTTTTACACTGAATCAGACCACTGGCAGTATCGCGTAATTAGTCCTTGCGGAACAGTATTTGGCTCGCGCAAACTTTTTTATACTAAATTAGCCGCAGAAAGAGCCGGACGCGAGTGGATTGGATAAAAGGGGAAAGGGGAAAGGAGAAAGGGGAAGAGGATAGAGTGAATTATATTTTTAACTCATTACTCCGCTCCTGGGTTCCTCGTAACTCTGACAATAATCTACCTTTTGGAAGAGTATCATCTTCGCTATGAAGAGTAAATTGTGAAGTGCATCTAAAAAAAGATTACATCCCCGACTTTTATGAAATGGGTATTGGTGAAGGCGCTATATATCGTACCCTTACGGGTGTCTGGATTCTTCACAGATGTAAATTAAATTACAATTTTAATTAATTTGTCTTATAAGTACTTCAATTATATAAAAACACATGAATTTGCTGATTTAAGAATATATTAATCAGCCGATCGGAAATATTAATAATGGTATGTTAAAAGCAAGATACTACGTCAAATTACTGGGGTCTATACAATGACTGCAACAGTTGTACCACCCACCTCAATCGAATCGATATTGGGTGAAGAAGCCGAAGATTTACTTACTTATAAAGCAAAAGTTCATTCAGATTTACTACATTTACCGGGTTCTAACTTTGTTGACCGCGTGTGGTTGGATAGCGATCGCAATCCCCAAGTGATTCGCAGTATCCAAACGCTTTACTCAAGCGGTAGACTCGCATATACGGGTTATCTGTCGATTTTGCCCGTAGACCAAGGTATCGAACACTCAGCGGGTGCGTCGTTTGCACCAAACCCGATTTACTTCGACCCGGAGAATATAGTTAGATTGGCTCTAGCAGCTGGTTGTAACGCGGTTGCGACAACTTTGGGGGTTCTTGGTGCAGTTTCCCGCAAGTACGCTCATAAAATCCCTTTTATCGCCAAAATTAATCATAACGAATTATTAACTTTCCCAAACCAATTTGACCAAATTATGTTTGGCGATGTCGAACAAGCTTGGAATTTGGGTGCAGTCGCAGTTGGTGCGACAATTTATTTTGGTTCGGAAAACTCGACGCGCCAAATCCAAGAAGTTAGCAAAGCCTTTAAACGTGCCCATGAATTGGGAATGGCAACTATACTTTGGTGCTACTTGCGGAATAATGCCTTTAAACAAAATACAGACTATCACCTAGCAGCAGATTTAACCGGACAGGCAAACCATTTAGGCGTAACGATTGAAGCCGATATCATTAAACAAAAATTGCCTGAAAATAACAACGGTTACGGAGCAGTTGCCAAAGCAACAGGTAAAAGTTACGGCAAAACCAACGAGAAAGTTTACACCGACTTGACAACCGACCACCCAATCGACTTGACGCGCTACCAAGTATTGAATTGTTACTGCGGTCGTGCGGGATTAATTAATTCGGGTGGTGCATCCGGTAAAAATGACTTTGCGGAAGCAGTACGGACGGCAGTCATCAACAAGCGTGCGGGTGGAACCGGACTAATTTCCGGACGCAAAGCATTCCAACGTCCGTTTGAAGATGGAGTGAATTTGTTCCATGCTATCCAAGATGTATACCTATCTGAGGATGTAACTATTGCTTAGGGGAAGGTTAGGAGTTAGGAGTTAGGAGTTAGGAGTTAGGAGTTAGAAGTTAGAAGTTAGGAGTTAGCTATTAACCGTAGGGTGCGTTATACTTCGCGGTAACGCACCTTAAATTATTAACTATGTTTGGGGGTTTAATTCTCAAGCGTCTAAGAATTTGGCATGGACATTGCTGAATTGAAGTATAAAATTAAAAATGCAGTATTTTGAAACTCTCCACTCTGCGTGAGATAAAATCATACCCAAATTCAGCAACCTTTATTTTTACCCTTACACCTCCTCGCTTCCTCCTTCCTCTACTTTTGATATATATCTGTTAAGCACAAACCCATCTGTAGGAAGACGCTATTGTTGTGCAAATTCTTCTAGGATTCAATAGATTGAAGGAAGAAAAATAAAGGAGACAAACATCGATGTTAAAAATCAAAAGAATTATTAATAACGCATTTCAAAAAGTTGCGTTAGTATTTTTGGCTGGATTAGTATTGTTTACTAGCTTGCCTTTCGCTTCAGCGCAAGCAGTAGATTTTTCCGTAATCAAAGAATATCAAATTGCCAGTGCGAACAAGAATGCTAATGAGTCCGACCAAATGACCGATGAGTACATTGAAGGTGGCAAGCGTGCTGCTGAAGTTATTCCCAAAGAATTAGGAACCGGTGAGCGTCAAAAAAATCCCGCTAATATGTTGAAGCGTCTTGGTGAAGAATTGGGTAACGATATACCCAAACGTGTAGTTGGTGATAACGATTATGACCGCAGTCCGATTGAACAAGAATTAGCGCGTAACAAAGCTGCACGCGGTGATTTTGGAAAATAGATAATTGCGAATTTGAAAATTGGCATAATTAACTAATCTTGGCAACGACAACCTTAAGGTTTCTGTCGTTGCCAAAATTTTTGGGAATTTTTTACCAATTTGTGATGTGGTACTTGATAAAATTCCTTTAGTCATGTTTTTTCGTGGTAATAATTCGCGTCTAACAAACTATCGAGGATAAAATCTCCTAAATGTTCGACAATATCTGCAAATTTTTAGTAGAAAACTTCCCTGGTAACTTCGCCACATGGTTGTTAGGTGAAGAAATTACCCTGACTAAACTCAGCCCGAAGGAACTTTCTCAAGGAACCAATTCGCGCCGATGCTCTGATCCTATTACAATCCGATGAGCTAATTTTACACATCGAGTTTCAAACTCAACCCGATGGCAACATTTAAAAGATAGCCGCTGTTCGCATAAGTTATTTACTTTCTGCACATAGTCAAATTTCTCTCAATGCCTAAGTCTTATTAAGTTAGGACTTACGCACGAATCACGTAGTTATTTACCACAGAGACACAGAGAACACAGAGTTAAGAGGGTTTGGGAGAGTTTTTGCGTAAGTCCTATAAGTGCAGAATCTTTACTTAAATTTCTCCTTCAGTCAAAAACCTGCATAAGTTGAATTCGTTAAACTCTATATACTTACAGTACGTAACTTGCCTTGGGTATGGCTATCCAGAGAAAAAGTAGATTTAATCAGGATTACCTTTTTCTGTCCTCTTTTCTAGATGCTCTTTTTGCCCCAGGTAAACTCATAAAAGTGCTTTTTTATATGAGTATTTTAGATTTTCCTCGCTTACATTTCCAGGGTTTCGCCCGCATTCACGCTCCAACCGGACAAAAAAATGGACAAGTAGATATCAGTACAAACACTGCCTATATGGATGGCAAACCCTTTGACTTGAACCGTCCAACATCTGAATACCACGAATACCTTGACAATTGTGGATATCGGTTTAACAGTGAAGGGCAACTAGATGAAAATGGCTCTTTTAGTACGGGAACCGGGTGGAACTTTGGCGGGAACGGTCATTTTTCGATCGAAGCGCAAATTGTCAGCACGCAGCGCGAATTTGGACAAGTTGACAAAAATGACCCAGTGGTAGGACGCAGCGTTGATTTGTGGGGTCATTATAACGAGTACGTCAAAACAAGTTTCAACCGCGCTCGTTTTTTTGAATGCGACCCTGCTTCTAACTGGACTAACACGATTATGTTGGGTCAGTTGACTTTTGGACGCAGTGGGGTTTCTCACGAAGTTCCAAATATGCTTTCTGCTCCCATTACAGGTATGCAGTTAGCTCGTTGGCAAAATTTTAACTATATTCGAGAATTACCCGAACATTGCCTTAACGACGAGTTTAAAAAAGCGGCTGTTTATCAGTTTGCTATTGACAAAAATGCTGAAGATTTCCTTTGGGGTGAAGTCGCTATTTCCCCGACTGTATCGATGTTGCGCGAAGCAATGAATAGCGATCGCGTGTTGGGATTGGTAGTACAATTTAGTATTAGTAATATGTCTGTACCAACTCAACCCGACTCGCCAAGTTTTTGGGAATTGCATGGAACTATCGGTTTATGGTGTGAAGACGAACTAAGTACTTACCCTCACGGTCGGCTATTGACTCCTCGACGTGCGAATGCGTCCGGGGAGATAGACCCCGCGTCTTCGTTATCGAACCTCACCCTACAAATATCGAACCTTGGTGTGAGTTTAAATATGGTAACGGCAGTACCTTGTGTGGGACGTTCTTTGCAGGGGAAACCAGTTCCGGCGATCGCGTCTAAGTTGAATTTGGGCGATTTAGAGTTGCGTACTGTTAGCACCCAAAAATTGATAGCGAAGATTCCTAAAGAAGCATATCAAAAAGAGGCGCATCAATTAACTAGTGGAATTATAGATGTTCCTTTAATGGAATTAGAACGCTCGGAAATAGAACAAGGTTTGTGCATCATCGGTACAACATCTAACGGGCAAAAAATAATTTTAGTTCAAGAAGAAGAAATCAATCTTCAGATAGATGATGCTTGTCTATTTATCGAACATCCAAATTGGCAACAGAAAGTAGACCATGCAGTGGAGATTGAAGTGCGTTCCTTTGTTCGCGGTCGTCCGCAAGCGGTTGAATTTTATCTGCATCAGTTCTACAACCCCGCAGCTTTCCCACAAATGCGCTATGAGTTTGAGAGCGACCCCTCGAACGTTGGCAAGACTTTCCACTTTCCACGCAGCAGTGAAATGGAAATTGTCCATTTCAAACCGGGAAAACGCGAAGAAAAGGGAGACTTTAGTTGCAAATGTGCGATTTCCAGCAACTCTCAAGGACGTGCTTGGGTGACTTTACGCGGTGCTAAAGCTGGAACTACAAAGGTACTGCTATCCGCTCACCCCCAGGAATCAATTTGTGACCTAAGCAACCCCGATGAAGCAAAAATTGCTTATGACAACAACGATAAACTAGGCTTTTGGGGGGGTGCTGGCTTTTTCGCAGTCCGAGTCATGAGTGATGATTGGCACTTAGAAAATATTCCCTATGAAGCCGTAGATTTTGACCTGATCTACAAACACGTTCTCGCTTACTACGAGTTATGTTTCTCCTTTATGAAAGTCGAAGTCTTTAGCCTCGGCGACAAATGCAAAGTGGAAACCTACACCCGATTGATGTGGCAAATGTCTGACCCGAAAAATAAATATAAAACTTACTATATGCCCCCCAGTCGAGATATGTCCCAACCGAAAACGAATCTGTTACGAAAATTCTTAGAAAATCAGCAGCGAGTTGGTTACGTTCCTCCAAATATTCCAGAGCCAAAACACACTCAACGCAGCATCCAAACTCGTGAAGAATTAGTTACCGCTCTCAAACAAGCTGCGGAACTCGAAGTTGCTGTGATGTTGCAATATATCTTTGCAGGTTACTCTGTTCCCAACTATGTCACAGGTAAAGAATACGTGGGCATAGGGTTGTGGACTCCCGAACAACTGCATTTAGCTTGTGGGGATAATAAAGAAGTTAGCAATTATGGGATGCGGGGAGTGTTATTAGAAGTTTCCCGCGAGGAAATGATTCACTTTTTGATGGTGAATAATATATTGATGGCGATTGGCGAACCTTTTTATCCAGCAGTTCCCGACTTCAGTCAACTTAATAAACGCTTCCCCATTGATGTCGATTTTGCCCTCGAACCGCTAAACGCGATTTCTTTACAGCGCTTCATGCGTTTAGAACAGCCGGACTTTTTGGAACAAAACCTTGGGAATGAAACCCCATCTGCTGACCCCAGGATTGATAGTTTGCATGGTTATGGTTCTTTAAGCGAACTGTATCGCCAAATTCGCCAAGGATTAGAAGATATTCCCGATTTATTTGTCGTTAAGAAAGGTCAAGTCGGCGGCGAACATCGTTTATTTATGCGCGATGATTTGAACAAGGTTCACCCAGACTATCAACTGCAAGTTGACGACCTCAACAGTGCCCTTTTCGCCATCGACTTAATTATGGAACAGGGTGAGGGATGTAACGCCGAGTCACCAAAATATGAAAAGTCGCACTATCAACAGTTTTGTCGTTTGGCTTTATCACTGAGTACTGAACAAATACAATCGCAAATAGGATGCAAAATCCCTTGGAATCCTAGCTATCCAGCTTTACGCAATCCTTCCTTAAATGGGGGAGATTACAACACTAATATCGTTACGGTTCCTCAAACCCGCGCAGTCATGGAAATATTCAATGAAACCTATTTCATCATGATGCAGTTGATGGTACAGCACTTTGGCTTAACACCCACTGCTAGTTTGCGACGTTCAAAATTGATGAATGCAGGTATTGATGTCATGACAGGAATGATGCGTCCTTTAGGGGAGTTAATAATGAGTATGCCTTCTGGAAAACGCGGTCGAACAGCAGGACCATCATTTGAAATTGTGACTCCCGTTTATATTCCCAGACCGGAGGTTGCAATGCTTTCTATCTCCCGACGATTTGAAAAACTAGCGGTATCTTCAAGGCAGTGCGAAGCCATCCACAGCACTATTTACGAAATGTTTGATTTTTACGCCAAGTTCTTTGAAGATTTGGCAAATAACCCTCAAGCTTTACTTCATTAACGCTCTTTTATGGCTGTGAAGAAATAAAAATATTCGTAGGTTGGGTGTAACGAAGTGAAACCCAACAATAATGTTGGGTTACGCTCCGCTCCACCCAACCTACGTCTAACTTTAATTCAGCAACGCCAAAAAATACATAAATTTAGGGCTAAAGCCCAACTACATACCATGATTGAAACAGAAGTATTAATAGTCGGTGGCGGACCCGTCGGGCTAGCAATGGCAGTAGAACTACGGTATCAAGGTATTGATTGTATTTTAATAGAACAGACCGATAGTGTCGTTACTGACCCGAAAGTTAGTACAGTGGGACCCCGTTCGATGGAATTATGCCGCCGTTGGGGGATTGGACAACAAATACGCGATGCAGGCTGGCCCAAAGACCATACTTTAGATGTAGCTTGGGTGACATCGGTGGGAGGACACGAAATATACCGAGTTCATTTTCCATCCTATGAGAATCGCACTCTACCCGACTATACACCCGAACCAGAACAGGTATGTCCCCAAGACTGGTTTGCTCCAGTATTCCAAAATTACCTGGGAGAATACCCAGATGGAATTATTAAATTTCTCTCGCGTCTGGATAGCTTTGAACAAAAAGATGAGGGTGTAATTGCCCAGATGACAAATCTGGCAACAGAAAAAAAAGAAGTAATTCACGCCCGATATATGGTAGCCTGCGATGGTGCCCGCAGTTTTATACGTAAAACTTGCAACGTTGATGCTCCCAGTTTCCACCCGACCCAAAAGTTTCAGAGTGTCGTATTCAAAGCACCCGAACTTGCTACTCAAATGGGGAAAAATCACGCAATGGTGTTTTTTCTGGTCAACCCAACCATTCAGGAACCACTGCGAGCAGTAGACGGACGCTCTTTATATCGCCTGATTTTAAAGCCGCAAGAAGATGGCAATGTACGCGATGCCGAATCAGCTATCCGTGCCGCAATATCAATTGATACACCTTTTGAGATTGTCTCCAATCTTCCCTGGTTTCTTACCCACCGAGTCGCAGACCGCTTCCGAGTCGGGCGTATCTTCTTTGCTGGCGACTGCGCTCATACACTTTCACCCTCTGGTGGCTTCGGTATGAACACGGGCATAGGTGATACAGGCGACTTGGGCTGGAAACTTGCCGCCACTATCAAAGGCTGGGCAGGCGATCGCTTACTAGATACCTATGAAATCGAACGCCGTCCAATTGCTGTGCGAAATCTCACCGAAGCTCGCGCCAACTTAGAACGCAGCCAGAAACGCCCTATTCCCCCAGTCATTAGCAGCGATTCACCGGAAGGCGAAAAAATCCGCGCCGAAATGGCTCTTGGTATGGAGCGTAGTGGTGTAAAACGGGAGTTCGATGCACCTGGAGTTCACTTTGGCTTCCGCTACGAATCTCCGGCAATTATCCCCGAAGGTACTCCTCCCAGCGATGACCCTTTCCAATGGCAGCAAAGCAGTTACCCTGGTTGTCGCGCACCTCATGCTTGGTTAGAACCAGGTAAATCTACCTTGGATTTATTCGGTCGCGGATTTGTGTTGATGTGTTTCGACTCGACACAAGGAGTAGAATCCTGGGAAAAAGTTTTTCAGGAAAAACAAGTACCTTTTACCAGTCATTACATTAATAATTGGGAAATTGCCAAACTTTACGAACGTGCTTTTGTTTTGGTACGACCCGATGGGCACGTCGCTTGGAGAGGTGATACTTTACCATCCGATGCTGGAGCTTTGATTGACAAGGTAAGAGGATGCTTTTAGTTCACTTCAAGATCACCGACTTCGTAAAAGTTGTCGGGGATCTGACCCTCACGACTTGTCAAAATTAAGGCAAAGTTTCATTATGTCAGCTTGCTTTTTATTTAAACAGTAGAAAACAAAATGCATAATTCAAAATTTCTTACCGGTATGGAAAACCATCCACCGAGAACTAAGAAATTTATGAAACTTTATTACGCCCCAGCATCATCTTATTCCCAACGAGTCCTCATCGCCCTATATGAAAAAGAAGTTAATTTTACACCTATTCCAGTAAATCTTTTTGACCCCCAAGCCCGTGCGGAGTATATGCAAATTAACTCTTTTAGCAAAATACCCACCTTACTTACTGAAAAAGGAAATGTTTTATTTGAGGCAAACATCATCATTGAATACCTTGACCAAAACCCCAATACATCACGCCTTATTCCTGTTGACCCAGAACAAGCCCTAGAGGTACGGATGTTGGAGCGGATGGTTGATGTATACATCAACACCGGACGCGAAGCACTATTTGCCGATACCCAGCGATCGCCTGAAGAACAAGGCAAAAAAGAGGTTATCAAAGCAAAGCGATTATTGGAAACAGCGCTAACTATGTTCGATGAAAAACTTGCAAATCGTACCTGGTTGGGAGGTGAGGAGTTTTCCTTGGCTGACTGCGCTGCTGCTCCCACCCTCGCTTACCTGCGGATGGTCTACAACTACAAGCACCTGTTGAACTTGACAAATTACGTCAAGCGTCTGGAATCGAGACCATCCGTCGCAAAAGTGTTCAACTCCGGACGCGAACAGATGACACAGATGCTTTCTCAACTGCCGCATCCTCTGGAATTGGTGTCGTTGTAAAGACGCAATTAACACAGATGCAATTAGCAAAGACCCAATTAACAGAGACGCTTTATGCGTGCGTCTCTACAGACCGATTCCCAGTTTCCCAATTTATAGAGGTACAAAATGACTACTTCAACAATTGAAAGATTAAACCCATTTATTCCAGAATTTATTAAAGACCCCTATCCCCACTATCAACGTTATCGGGAACAAGACCCCGTACATTGGGGAGTTTCTTCAAACCCCAATTTACCTGGTGCTTGGTACGTCTTTCGCTACGATGACGTGATGAAGGTAATGGAAGACCGTCGGTTTGGTCGAGAATTTCTTAAACGCGACGATGTGGAAACCACGCCAGTACCAACGGCTTATAATACGTTTCTAACGATGGTTAGTAAATG
This sequence comes from uncultured Calothrix sp., assembly GCA_964242965.1. GTDB lineage: Bacteria > Cyanobacteriota > Cyanobacteriia > Cyanobacteriales > Nostocaceae > JANNFJ01. The sequence goes on from CAXTCQ010000282.1 coordinate 10,355, forward strand.
GATTGTTTTCCGGGAACCACCCGACCACACTCGCTTAAAATCCCTGGTTGGAAAAGCATTTACTCCTAAAATTGTCGAAAACCTGCGTCCCAAGGTCTACCAAATTGCTGATGGATTGTTAGATAAAGTTCACGCCCGTGGAGAGATGGATTTGGTAGAAGAATATGCGTTCCCTTTACCAATTATGGTGATAGCGGTGATGCTGGGTGCAGACCCTAATGACTACCCCTTATTCCGTAAATGGGCTTTAGCTTTGCAAAATGCTAGCGCTTCGCGTTTGAAACCACCACCAGAAATTTACGAGAATGCGGAAAAAGCAAGCCAAGATTTTATCAATTACTTTAAGCCGATAATCGTAGACCGACGCGCTAATCCACAGGATGACTTGATTTCTAATTTAGTCAAAGCTGCCGATGAAGGGGACAAACTGACTGATGAAGAAATTGTTGCGACTTGTACGCACCTGTTGACTGCGGGACATGAAACCACAGTTAACTTGATAGCCAAGGGGATGCTAGCGTTACTTCGCAATCGTCATGCATTTCAATTACTGCGATCGCATCCTGAATATCTTCCCAATGCCATCGAGGAAATCATCCGTTACGACACTCCCATCCAGATGATTACCCGTTGGGCATATGCAGATATTGAGATTGGCGGTAAGCAAATTAAGCGTGGGGACAGTGTGGGGATCATGTTGGGTTCCGCAAACCGCGATCGCGCTCGTTTCGAGAATGCTGATGTTTTTGATGTTCAACGCGAAGATACCAAAAACGCTGGGTTTGGTGGGGGTATCCACTACTGCTTGGGTTCGACCTTAGCTCGCGCTGAAGGTCAAATTGCCTTGAATGTCTTGCTTAACCGTTTACCAGAATTGCAATT
>CAXTCQ010000283.1:0-11210 GCA_964242965.1 uncultured Calothrix sp.
TTCGGGCATTCGCTTCTGGGAAAGCTCGATTAACGCCGTCAATCCGTCTGGACCAAAGGTCGGCGCATTATTTGGATCGGCATAAGTGCTGTCAGCCGTCCAGCATTTTCCGAGTGCGGCTTTGATGTTCTCAGCACCTGTTATATTCCAAGCCCCGACGTATTGTTCGATTGATTCAGAGACAGTTTGCTTTTTCATAATTGAAGTTTCCTCGTAGTTTCAAGATTTGGATTCAGCGATCGCGTTTCTTATTCCTACTTATCAGAAAAACACTACCATCCAGGCGGGATAATAGTTCTAGCGAGATTTTATTTTATGAAAGATGTTGGTAACGACAAGGTTTTAAGGGCGGGGGAAGAGCGCCCCTACGGTCATACTCTGGTTTACTTATTGCCGGACTCATCAGCCACTCATACTTAAGTATTTATGTCAATGGGTAAGTTATATGAATATATAATTCGGCGACGAGAATAAAGAGTTACGTGCCTCCATTCATTGCTTGCATCAAGGCTCGGACAATTGCGCGTCTGCCCAGTTCGACTTTGAATTTATTATGTTCGAGCGGTTTCGCCAGCTGCATTTCGGCTTCGGCTGCCTGTTTGAAATTTGCTTCCGTCGCCGCTTTTCCAACGAGAAATTTTTCCGCTTCTGCAGCCCGCCACGGTTTGTGCGCCACGCCGCCCATTGCTAATCGGACATTTTTGATCGAATTGCCGTCGGTTTCGAGCGTGGCGGCGACGCTTACTAAGGCGAAGGCGTAACTCGCTCTGTCTCTAACCTTTAAATAATAAGATTTGTTAGCAAAGTTATTTTTCGGCAGTTCGATTGCCGTAATTAGCTCGCCGTGTGTAAGCATGTTGTCCTTTTCAGGATTGCTTCCAGGCAGGCGATGATAATTGACGAACGGAATGCTGCGCTCTGTGCCGTCCGATTTCTGCACTTTGACGATCGCATCGAGAGCGGCGAGCGCAATCGCCATATCCGACGGGTACGTGGCGACGCAATCTTTTGACCAGCCGAAAATCGCGTGATTGCGGTTGATGCCTTCGAGGGCAGCGCAGCCCGTTCCTGGCTCGCGTTTGTTGCACGGCATTGCGGTATCGTAAAAATATGGGCAGCGCGTGCGCTGATTTAAATTTCCGCCGTTGGTCGCCATATTGCGAATCTGCCCGCTCGCCCCCGCCAAAATCGCTTGTGTCAAAAGCGGGTAGTTTTGCCGGACGAGCGGATGATTCGCCGTTTCAGAGTTTTTCGCCAACGCCCCGATTGACAAATTGCCCCCTCCCGTGCTGCCAGTGATAATTTTGATTTGCGTCAGGTTCAGGCGCGTGATGTCAACCAATTCAACGGGACGTGCGACATCTTCTTTCATCAGGTCGATCAGGTTGGTGCCGCCCGCCAGAAATTGCGAATTCGCATTCGCGACAACGGTTTGCACGGCTGTACGTGCGTTATTTGCTTTAGTATATTTGAAGGGTCTCATAATTTATGCCACCTCACCTGTTTTAGTCTCTATGGGTGCGTCAAAAATTGCCGTCTCGTCGTTTTCACCTGCAAACTGCCATGTCTGTGCTTGCGCTTCGCCGGTGTAAACTTCTTTGATCGCCGCGATGATGTTTGGATAAGCGCCGCAGCGACAGATATTGCCTGACATTCTTTCTTTAATCTCGTCGTCGGAGAGCTGCACCTGACGCGGTTTCTGCCGCACGTCCGTTGTGACATAGCTCGCCGAGCCTTTTTTCGCTTCATTTAAAACGGCGATCGCCGAGCAAATCTGACCGGGCGTGCAGTAGCCGCACTGAAAACCGTCGTGTTTGATAAATGCCGTCTGCATCGGATGCAGTGAGTTACCTTGTGCCAAACCCTCAATCGTCGTCACGTTTCTGCCTTCGCACGTCGCCAAGAGTGTCAGGCAGGACAACACGCGCTCTCCTTCAAGGATTACAGTGCAAGCACCGCACTGCCCGTGGTCGCAGCCTTTCTTCGAGCCGGTCAACCCGATATTTTCGCGCAGCGCGTCGAGTAACGTCACACGCGGGTCAAGAGTGAGCGAATGGGATTTGCCATTGATGTTCAGTGCCACTTTTACGGCATTAGACCGAGATGCAGATGGAACTAGTGGTGGTCGAGGACTGGTTTGTGCGGTCGATCGCTTCATCCAGTTTCCTACTGTTGCAACCACTGTGCTAATAATTATCAGTTGACCGAATCGGCGTCGTCTTAATCTAATTCTCATATGCGTTCTCTTTCTCCATGAATCAATCGAGGAACTTGAAATCAGTTACACGGGCTAACGGGACAGGCATTTTCAAAGAGGGCAGTAATCGAAGCAAAAATCAATCATAAGAATGGTAATGTAATTGGGGATTCATTTACGTAAATACAGTAGGGCTAAACAAAATTTTTATGTTGATCTCTCTTATTGCTGACTATGGTACTGGCGACCCAGCTTTTAACGAGGTAACACAAAGGCTATTAATGACGTTACCCCTCTCTCAAATTCATCTGCTCTCGGTGCCAGCATTTAGTACACTAGCCACGGGTTTTTGGATTGCTCAGTTGGGATTAAATCCAGGACCAGAAGAACGATTGATCTACCATAATTGTGCCCCCCGTAAAGATGACCCTCAAGCTCGACGAGATAACGAAGGCGAGGGTTTAACTTACGCTTTGTTACCGAATGATGTAAAGGTCGTAGGTGTTTTTGCTGGATATACACTATCATTTATTAAGTACCATGCCAAAGTGTTAAGAAGGGTCAATGTTTCGCGCTCTGGATCGCAATTTCGTTCCCGTGATGTCTTTCCGACCGCAGCAACTGCCATAGCTTCGGGTGACTTCAGTTTACTTGGCGAAGAATTGAGTGTAGAGGAAATTCCCGATCCTCCAAGCGATCGCATTGCCTGGATTGACGGCTATGGAAATATCAAAACTACTATCCCCGACCATTCCGTTGACTTAGAACCCGAAACTAAATGTGTTATCCGCATTGGTAACGTGGTGAGTGATGCTATTTACTCAGATGGTAGCTTCCAAGTTCCGGAAGGCACTTTGGCTTTTGCTCCTGGTAGCGCTGGTTGGGTAGGTGCTAATGGCAAAGAACGAATTCGTTGGATGGAAATATTTTTGCGCGGAGGCAGTGCTTGGGAAAGATTTGGTAAACCACGAGTGGATCAAGTCGTGTATAGATAAGTGCCGTTTGCAAATTAGATGGGAGTAGTTTACCATAGTTTCAGACATCCTCTATCCCTTTCTGTACTTTCAGTTACCATACCACAACCGCGTGAGTTCCTTTACCAACATCGATAATCTGGTTCGTTCGTTCGAGCGCAAACTTATCAGAGCGTGCTATACGCCAAATCTCAATTCCGCCCGTTTTTTTAGGTTTAAAGTAGTCAGATACAGCTACAGCTAAGTAGTCACCACTAGCATCAAAGTGAATGCCTTTTGGTAACACTCCCGCAGCACGAGATGAGGCAACTTTAGTTAACTTACCTGTTTGAAGGTCGAGCTTAAACAAGGATATAGAAAGATTTTGACTTAAATTTTTAGTATCTTGGGCATACGAAGTTACAACCTTATTTGCTGTAGCTATCAAATCACCATTAGCGCTGATAGCCATACCTTTTGGGAAAACATCTGCTACTGCGCTAGACACAATTTGGTGTTTGGCATTAGATGGAATATTTTGCTCGTTAGCAAACCGGATAACTGACAGTGTTCCCTTTGGCTGTTCTTTGGCAAATCTATCATAGTCAGGTTGTCTTTGAGTGTTGAAGAAACGCTGGACATTATTGGTGATGAAAAACCGACCATCGGGCGTAAATTTACCTGAAAATGGGTTTTCAACTTCCACAGGTTCCCCCCAGGCAACTAGCTTGATATCTGCATCATTGCGTTGTACTTTGTAGAAAATTACTTGGTTGCGAGCTTGCATAACTGCTGCAATATAGCGACCCGAAGGATGCCATTCGATATGTGTAACTTCCGAGCTTTTTTTACAGTCTGCTTGAATGCCAATTATTGGAAATGATTTTGGCGTGCCAAATTTATTGTTTTGTACGGGAACGAAAGTAATTTTTTGACCTATTTGGGTTGGAATTGCAAGTAGATCGCCTTGAGGATTGACGCTAATTGATTTGGGATTTTGACCTACTTGGATTGTATCAGTAACCGTGGGAAGTCCTAGATCAGATAAATCTACTGCTACTAGTTTATTCCCTAGTGGTAGCGGATTTGAGGAATCTTTTGCCTGACCAAGTGTCTCAACAACAAATATAGTTTTTCCATCTGGGGAGGTAGCAATAGGGATAGAACTTCTCGCGGCGTTAGAAACATTAATTTGAACCGCAGGCTTTTTTGAACCATCTAAGGGTAGGGGAATGATAGATAGTTTATCTGTGGCTATACCTGAAGCTTTCGGAAGCTTTCCATGAATGTGAGTGCTAGTAAAATCGCCATCCGAAAGCGCAGCTATATAGCGTCCAGCAAAATCGATGCTGCCAAACTTGTATTCCTCCTCAAAAGACTGTGTTTGCCCGAATGTCGCAAACCCAGCTAGCGATAGTGCGATCGCTCCAATTGGAGGAATTAGAAAATTGCTGTAAATTTTCCTGGATTTGTGTGTCATATGAATTTAAGTTTAATACACATTCGACCTCTGCAAAAATAAGTTATTTCAAACGCGGGCGTTGCTGAATCCAAGTATGAATTTATCTCGCGCAGAGGCGCAAAGGCGCAAAGAGTAAGAGTTTTAGATTTTTGATTTCTAAATTTCATACTCTAATTCAGCAACGCCCCAAGTTCGATAGCACGGTGAATAGTTGCAATAGCTTCTTCTTCGTCTGCTTGACCGTAGGCATAACTCATACCTATACAGCCGAGTCCGAGTGCTGAAACTTGCAAACCCTGAGTGCCGAGATTACGTGTTTCCATAATTTTCCTCTATTTGGGTTGATTTAAATGGGTGTTGCTGAATCTGGGTAAGAATTTATCTCGCGTAGAGGAGCCAGTGCGTTGCGCGGGTCAAGAGCGTTGTAGCATCTGGCGTGGCGCCGTCTTGCGCTGAGTCGCTTTGCGACACGCTGCGCGAACGCCTTACCGTTCACGCAGTGTGCCCGTAGGCGAAGCCGCCCTGACTCGTGCTAGGGCTTAGGGTAGGCGTAAAGAGTAAGAGTTTTAATATATCCCATTTTTAATTTCATACTTTAATTCAGCAACGCCTTTAATTGGGCATTACTAACATTAGGAAGTATGCCCGTTTGTTGTCGAAAGAAATTACTTTTGCGGGGTGCAAAACAAAGCCGCGAAAGTTTTTTATGTCAGTTTAATTGGATGAGGTTGTACGTAAGTTCGCAGGCACTTGCTGCGGAACTGTCCAGAAGTAAACAGTATGCGTGCGACCACCCGCTTCAATTGAGATTGTCCGTTCGGGCTTCCATTCTCCCATGTCGAAGTCGTGCGATACAATCCGCGTACCCGGTTTGAGTTGGCTAAATAATTGCGGTCTGAGTTTTACATTTAATTGTGGCAGTAAATACAGCGTTACAACCGTAGCATCGCTAAATTTACTCTCGAATAAATCTTGGTTGAGAAATCGAACGCGGTCGGTGACTCCTGCTTTTTGCGCGTTTGCATTGGCTTCTTGAATCCGCTGAGGATTGATATCAATACCCGTTGCTCGAATGCCAAATTTTTGTGCTGCGGTAATCGGAATACGTCCATCTCCACTGCCTAAGTCATACAAAACATCATTTTTGTTGACTTTGGCTACAGCTAACATCTGCTCGACAACTTCAGGTGGTGTCGGAACATAGACAACATCCGGTCCTCGTAATGGACTTTTACCTGTAGTTGGAGTTTGGGTTGTTTGTTGATCCGCTTGTGCTGGTAGCGTGGTAGTTTGAGAGGAACTACAGCCAAGTGCAACGAGTCCAACAATACTTGTTGCAATCAAAGTAAAAGCACTACGTTGAATGAACATTGCGCGAAGCTCCTATGAATGATAATTATCTCGAAACTGCCCGGATAGCAGCCATTAAACTATCGATGTCGCAACCATTCTCCATGCGATCGCGATGAATAAAAAAAGCGGGAAGATGCTTGACACCACTACTAATGGCGCTTTGCACGTCTTGGGCTACTCGCTGTGCATTTTCATGGCTTGACATATCCCGCAGAAACTGAAGAACATCCAGTTCTAGCTCAATGGCATACTCAAGCAAGTCAGCATCACTCAACGTCTGCTGCTTCTGAAACAGTTTGTGATGCATCTGCCAAAACTTGCCCTGTGCAGCAGCACATAAAGCAGCTTCGGCAGCCTTTTGAGCTTGGGGGTGCTGCGGTTGGGGGAAGTGGCGAAACACATAACACAAGTTAGCGTTGGCTTGTTTGATAACCTCTTGAATCACCATGTAGGCTTCTCGACTGCGCGGACACTGATAATCGCCATACTCGACTAGAGGCACGATTGCATCAATTGGCCCAAGCATATGGTCGCGTATACTAATGGGAAGCGTTAGTTGGCCACGCTCATCAAGTTGACTCATGTATTACTAGTGTTTGGCCACATTATATATAAGGGTTGAACCTTTTTAAAATTTCTTCCTTTGCTACCTACCCTACGGGAAGGCGTATCGCTAAGGCGAAGCTACGCTAACGCGGAGCGTGTCCCCTTGGGACTTAGCGCCTATATGGTTCATTTTCTTAACCTCAAAATTAGTGTGGTGGACTACTAGCTGAATCAACGCATTTTAAAAAATATTAGAAGTTAAGAATCAAAAAGACGACATAACATATATCTTGCGCCTCTCAAACTACAAGCAAAACTCTATACATAATTGTACAGAGAATTATTCGACTTCATACGAGGCCCGACAGGGATTGTAAATCCCTCTCTTATACCAAAAATCCATTTTTAATGGATTAATAATCGTCAGTTATGAGTATGTATGTTTTATTGACATTCATTATTGTTGTTACTTACTTACCTGTAGAGGTACAAGATTTGAGATCGCAAACACTAAAAAGTGAGTTTGCATAAATCTAACTTTAAACAACTTCCTCGTATTTTAAACTAGCTACACAGATACATTTTTACTAAACAAAAAGCTAACGATTGACTGTTCCCAAGTCGGGGCTATTTCCTATACTTTTGGACAGGTAGGTGTTTGCATCGAAGCAGTAAGCCTTTGAGAAGTTATTAATCGTGGCAACATCACCACTGCTACTAAAATATCTAGCTTGTGATTATTGAACTTCTTTCTAAAGAAGGATGTTTACGTAGTTATCATTATCATATAATCTAAAACATGAAAAATATCAAAAAAATATTTTCAAATTAGTTCTGAGGCAGATTTCTGCAAAACGAGATGGCAGCAATAAATACGCAGGGTTGCCATGAGGCACTCGTTCAACAATTGCAGCAAAAAATTGTCGAATTGCAAAACGAATGCGCTAGTCTTTGCACCCAACAAGCTCAACTACGTTCTGAGTATGAGCAATTGCAAAAGTCCCAAGCGCGGTATCGACAAGTTTTTGAGAATGCACCAATTAGTATTTGTTTTGTTGCGGCGGATGGTCGTCCGACTCAGGCAAATCAGGCATTTGAACGAATGTACGGTTTGACAATTGAGCAGTTAGCCGAACAAGATTTCAACATATTCACCGACCGAAAATTGTCAGAAAACAGTACATTATCGTACATAGAACGAGCGTTTGCAGGCGAGACTGTAATTGAGCCACCGAGAAACCAATACGATGCAAGTCGAATTGAAAACGGGAACCGAATATGCTACGGGCAAGGGCATTATTTTCCCATTTGGGATGAAGGCACGGTGGAAGAAATTGTTGAGATTTACCCTAGTTTTGATGCATGGAACCAAGCCAAGTACATCCTGGTGCAAGCAGAACTTGACCGCGCCGCAGAAATAGCCAAAGCAAATGATGCCCTGCAAGCAGAAGTTGCAGAACGTCTTCGTGTCGAACAAGTTTCGCACGGGCAAACGGAAGTTTTAGTTAAAACCCTAACCGTACTTGCAAAAGAACCCGTTCTTGATAACTTTCTTGGTTATGTATTGCAAGCGATCGCTCAACAGTTAGGTGAGGAATCCGGCGGAATTTGGTTGCTAAATGAAGAACATGCGGCTACAGTGTTGCACATTAACTATGAGGACAGAAAAATTCAGCACGCTACAGAAATTTCGCGTCCAGGTACAGTGCTAAACCCCTCTAATAAATGGGATGCTGTTTATCTTAACTTATTGCAACAACAGAAAATCTTAGTGCATGATGAACGCGACTTTGCAGCAACTGCTTATGATTCAGGTCGAGCTTCTTTTGCAAAACGCGGTATTAAGACTGTTTTGTACGTTTCCCTGTTTTTTGGAGACAGCTTTTTAGGCTTTATTACAGTTAGAAGTCGTCAACAGCGCAACTACAAGAGCGAGGAAATCGAATTAGCCTGCGCTTTGGCACATCAAGCAACTCTAGCTATTCTATTAATTCGCCTGATGGAGCAAACCCGTGAAACTGCCGTTCTCACCGAACGCAATCGGCTAGCGTGTGAAATTCACGACACCCTCGCTCAAGGACTTACGGGCATTATTGTCCAGTTGCAAGCAGCAGAAGATATCCAAATTCAAAATCCACTAGATCGCAGCGCTCACATTCAAGCCGCACGTCTGCTAGCCAAAGACTGCCTCGCCGAAGCCCGTCGCTCGGTCTGGGCACTCCGCCCGCAAATCCTCGAAAATAATACTTTATGCGAAGCATTGGCACATTTAGTCAATCAAATGACCGCCAACACCGGAATTATTGTTCGCTGCGACTTTGAGCAAACTGACTGTTCTCTTTCTCCCACCATCGAAGATAATCTCCTTCGCATAGCTCAAGAAGCCTTGACAAATATTTTAAAACATGCACATGCTGATACCATTTGGGTTGAATTAGCGGTTGAAGCAACCCAAATTCGTCTACGGCTTCAAGATAACGGACAGGGGTTTGTACCTGAATTCGTCAAAAATGGCTTTGGCTTAATGAGTATGCACGAACGCGCGCAGATCGTTAAAGCGCATCTAACGCTTACTAGTCAGCCTGGAGAAGGAACATCCGTGATAGTTATCGTTCCCTTGAACGAATCTAAGATTCGGAGGCAGCCGTGAGCTACGAGATGCCAATTCGGATTGTAATTGCTGACGACCATCCGATTGTTTTGCAAGGACTTGCTGCCCTAATCGACCGTCAGCCGGGAATGACAGTGGTGGCACAGGCAAACAATGGGGAAGATGCGGTCGAGCGTTTCCGCGAGCATAAACCTGATGTGGCGCTGATTGATTTGCGAATGCCGAAAATGGATGGAGTCAGTGCGATCGCAACTATTTGCCAAGAGTTTGTTTTTGCTCGTATCATCGTACTATCGACATACGACCGTGACGAGGATATTTATCGCGGATTACAAGCAGGCGCAATGGGCTATCTGCTCAAAGATGCCGAAAGTACCGAATTACTCGAAGCCATCCGTACCGTTTATGCTGGCAATAAGTGGCTTGCCGCTTCCGTAGGGGCAAAACTGGCAGAGCGGATATTTCATACAGACCTTAGCGATCGCGAACGCGACGTAATTCGCTTGATGGGAATGGGCAAAACGAATCAGGAAATAGGAGTTGCCCTGCACATCAGCGAGAGTACCGTCAAGTTTCACATTACAAATTTGATGACCAAGTTGAGAGCAAGCGATCGGGTTCAGGCAATTCTGATTGCGTTAAGACGCGGCATTATCGGTTTATAAGCCAAAATCAATTTTGGCTTATTGCTGCAATTGGGTCTTTAGATTGTTTCGTTATTGAGAAAGAACATGAGGAAGATACTATGGCTACACAATTTCAAGGAAAACATGCCCTCGTGACTGGTGCCAACAAAGGCATTGGATTTGCAATTTGTCAAGGGTTACTTGCAGCGGGATTTGATGTAATCTTGGCAGCTAGATCGATCGACAAAGCCAAAGCTGCAATCGAGCAACTCCAAACCTCAAACGCACGTCCGTTAGAACTCGATGTTAGCGATGACGATAGCATTTATCAAGCCGCAAAGAATTTAAGCAACGAGATTGATTCGCTTGATGTCTTAATCAATAATGCAGGTATTTATCCTGACAAAGGAGTTAATATTCTTACAGTGTCGCGTGAATTGCTTAACCGAACGATGAACGTGAATGCATTTGGCGCCGTACAGGTCACTCAAGCATTTCTACCACTGTTGTCAAAATCTAGAAATGCTCGTATCGTTAATACTTCGAGTGGCTACGGTCAGTTAGCAGGCTTAAGCGCAGATGTTCCCAGTTATTGTTTATCAAAGCTGACGCTCAATGGGGTGACAATTATGTTAGCCGAAGCGTTACAACCTCAAGGTATTGTTGTTAATGTAATCGATCCTGGTTGGGTGCAATCCGATATGGGTGGATCGACAGCTCCACGCACGCTCGAACAAGGGGCAGATACCGCCGTTTGGTTAGCGACGGAAGCACCCGCAAATTTGACTGGAAAACTGTTCCACGATCGACGTGAGGTGTGTTACTAAACGTTTGTAGCTAGTACTTCCCCTACCTGTTGTTACGCTCCGCCCAGGGGTCTCAATTATAACTTTTAGTTCTACTCAACAATTTTTTGCTGCCGAAGTTGTTTCATTAATTCGCTCATGAAATCGATGAAAACACGAATCTTAGCTGAGAGATGTCGTTTCTGAGGATAAACCACCGAAATTGGAGAACCCGGAGCTACATAGTTTTCTAAAACTGGTTTGAGCTTGCCTTGAGCGATCGCCTCACCTGCAATGTAGTTGTACACCTGAACTAGCCCAACACCTGCAAGGGCAACATCCAGAAGTGATTTCCCATTATTGAGGCAAAGATTACCTTCCACAGGTATACTTATCTGCTGTCCATCATCCTGAAATTGCCAGTCAAATACCCGTCCAGTCCAGGGTGAAACAAAACTAATGCAATTATGATGCTTGAGGTCTTCTAAGGTTTGAGGTATTCCGTATTGCTTCAAGTACTTTGGTGCAGCACATACGATAAAGCGAGCAGTCCCTAACCCATACATAATTAAGCTGCTATCAGGTCCAACTCCAATTCGCACAACAGCATCGATTCCTTCTTCAATTATAGCAACCGCCAAGGCGGTTAAGACGCGGAACGCAAGGCATCCTCAATG